>NZ_JBQKGQ010000003.1:0-208625 GCF_052118705.1 Agathobacter sp. LCP21S3_B2
CTTGTATTCTTTAGATTTTACCAACTTTGCCGGTCAGTAATAATCTAAATTTACTTGAGGTATTTTCTTTGGTCAACTCCCTTTACAATTTAAATTATACAGGAAGCTCCTACCTGAAATAATCCAGCTTTTTCTCGATATAATTAAATAAAAGTGTAAGGATTCCGACAAATACGAGATAAAATACACCTGTATAAAACAGTGGCCATGTAAGTCCGTCAGACTTCATAAACGCCGCTCCCGCAAAGGTAAGCTCGTATGCCGCAATAATTCTGGCAAGAGAAGTATCCTTTACCAAAGTGATTATCTCATTTGACATAGGCGGAACAACACGCTTGATCATCTGAAGCAGAGTGATTTTAAAGAAAATCTGCTGCTTTGTCATGCCTAACACCTGTCCTGCCTCTCTCTGACCGGCCGGAACACCCTCTATGCCACCTCTGAATATAACAGAGAAATAACATGCATAGTTGATGACAAACGCTACAACCGTCGCTGTAATACGTCCGGTCTCGTCACCACTCCATATAGCCTGATGAAGCCACAAGCCCGGTCCGTAAAATATGATGATAAGCTGAAGCATAAGCGGTGTACCGCGGATAACCCATACAAACACATTCATGACAGCCTTGACAGGCTTAAACCTGCTCAAAAGCCCAAATGCAAATATAAGCCCCAGTGGCAGTGCAAATATAAGTGTCAGTATAAATATTTCAAAGGTGGTCCACAGACCACTCATAAGTGCTTGTGTAACAGTCCAGAACATTTTATTTCTCCCGCTCAACAACTACCTGTGCATTGTTACAGTATGCATTTGTGCATTCCATAGACTTTGTAACCTCATCTGTGAGTGTCATACCATTCCAGACAACGTCAATCTTCTTTGAATCAAGCTCCATAACCTTGTTGTCCCAGTCGATAACTACAAATTCAACATCCACGCCGAGCTTCTCACCGACAAGTCTAGCCATATCTGCATCAAAGCCAATCCATTTATCATCCTTATCCTTGTAATCCATAGGCTCAAACTCTGTGATACCGACTATCAGCTTGCCCTGTGACTTGATATAATCCACATCACTGTCGCTTTCAGACTGCTTGAACTCGCAAGGCTCCTGCTCAAGGAGTGAATCCTGTACTCCGTATTTCTTTGCAATCTCCTGCGCGCTGCCATCAGCATATGATTCTGCGAGTACACTGTTGATATATGAAGCAAGATCAGAACCCTTACGGCATCCGACACCATACTTCTCTGATGTAAGCTCTGTTGTATGTACTAAATCAGGGTAGCTTGTGCCCTCTCCAATCATGGCTCCTGCCATTAAAAGATCTATGATTGCCGCATCAGATGTACCTGATTTAACCTCCATAAGCGCATCAGCCTGTGATGAAACCGAATTGTAATTAAAGCCTTTTTCCTTTGCCACAGCCTCTCCTGCTGAGCCTGCCTCAACTGCGTAGGTCATGCCGTCGCCCTTTTCGCTTTTTTGTGTTCCTGCACCCTTGCTGCCACCACAGGCAGTCATTGAAAGTGCTAAAGTTGCTGTCAAAAGAAGTGCTAATCCTCTTCTCATACTCATTTCCTCCATATGTTAAATAATCATTGTAATTATTCAGAATCATCCAATAACTACAATCTTTTAACATATTAGCAAATTATCACGCTAAAGTAAAGAGTAATTATCCACCAAATCAACAGTTATGTTCTTCCATTTTATACAAGTCCAAGGCTTCTAATTATGTAAAGCCAGAGAGTCAGTGTAAAAGCACTGAGCAGTGTCGTGAGCATTATCGTGGTCGATGAGATAACGCCCTCATGCCCCATATTTCTTGCCATGACAAAGCAGCTCACTGTAGTAGCTGAGCCAAGCATCACAAGAATTGCAATAAGCTCACTGTCCCTGAACCCGAAAGCTACTGCAATAGGAAGAAATACTGCTACAAAGCCTACAAGCTTGATAAATGTGGCTGCAAATGCCGGCTTTGCCTTTGCTGATGCTTTTTTCAAATCAAAGGTGGCACCCATGGCCATAAGCCCCATAGGTGTAGCCATATTGCCAACGCTCGTCACTGCCTTTGCCGGTATTCCTGCATATGGCAGACCTATAGCTGACCACAGAAGTCCTGCAACAATTCCTAAAATAATAGGATTGGTCACTATTCCCTTAAATGTCTTTTTGAGCACTGCCCTGTCTATGCCGTTTTGCCCCGGCTTAAAAAACGAAAGTACTATAACCGCCATCACATTGTAAAGCGGCACACTTCCTATAATCATGACAGGTGCCATGCCTGCATTTCCATAGATATTCTGAATAAAAGCTATTCCAAGCAGCGCCGCACTGCTTCTGTATGAGGCCTGTATAAACTCGCCCCGTATGGATTTATCCCTCCACAAACAGGAAACAAGTGTTGATATTGTAATGCTTATCAGCGTAACCACAAAGCAGAATACTATAAACTTAATGTTCCAAACCTTTGAAAAATCAACCGCTGCAAGATCGCTAAACAGCAAAAATGGTAAAGGAATCTTAAACACAAACTTATTCATCCTATTTGCAAAGTCTTCGTCCAAAATTCCCACTTTGCGAAGAAAAAGTCCAAACACCATCATCAGAAAAATAGGTCCTGTGGCATTTAGACAAAACATTAAATTTTCCATCTCAAATAAAGCCTCCATCATATCCATAATCTGTAGTTTATAATTATACTATTTTTTACATTCCAGCTACCACAATAAGCTTTGATCTTAGATATGTCAACCTTTTATTGCACTGTAGATTATTTTAAAAAATTGTGGTACACTTATCGCATATTTTATTTAGGAAGGAATTAAACGGTTTGAAAATTCTTATTTTATCCTGTGACACCGGCGAGGGACACAACAGTGCCGGTAAAGCTATAAAAGAAGCGGCAGAGCATAAAGGACATTCTGTGACAATGATAGATATGTTTCTCTTATCGGGTAAAGGAATATCGCACGCAGTATCAGGAGCATATATAGGCATTGTAAAGCATATTCCGTTTTTCTTCGGACTACTCTATAAGGTTGGCATGCTGATATCGAGTGATAAACGTAAATCCCCTGTCTATTTTGCCAATGCCCTGCTTTGTAAAAAGCTATCAGCATACATTGAATCAAACGGCTTTGATGCTGTCGTCACACCTCATCTGTACCCTGCTGAGACCCTGAGCTGCATGAAGCGAAAAAATCTGCTTCATATCCCTGCCGTCGCTGTAGGAACCGACTACACCTGTATCCCATTCTGGGAAGAGACAAATGTGGATTATTATGTTATTCCACACGATGATCTGACCGATGAATTTGCAAAACGTGGTATTCCTGAAAACAAGCTGCTGCCATTAGGCATCCCGGTACGACAGGCCTTCTGTACAAGGACTGCTAAAGCTGCTGCAAGAACAAGATTACATCTGCCATCCGATGTGCCTATCTTTCTTGTGATGAGTGGCAGCATGGGTTTTGGCAAGCTTGCTGTCTTTGCCGCAGAGCTTGCAATAAGATGCCATAATAATGAGCATATTGTAATCATTTGCGGCAACAATACTAAAATAAAACGCATACTGCAAAATGAGTTCAAGTTCAACAAACGTGTACACGTAATAGGCTACACCAATCAGGTTTCGCTTTTCATGGATGCCTGTGATGTAATCTATACAAAGCCCGGCGGCCTCACATCAACTGAGGCACTGGTAAAAAATATACCGATTGTACACACTGCTCCAATCCCCGGATGCGAGGCAGCAAATGTTGCATTTTTCAAAAAACGTCATCTGTCTGTCTCATCAAAGCGTCTGTCAAAGCAGATTGAGCTTGGGAAAATAATGATAGAAAATAAAGAGCTAAATGCAGAAATGATACGTGCACAGCGCCGTGAGCAAAAGCCCTATGCTGCCATACAGATTGTTGGTCTGCTTGAAGAACTGACTCACACTGATACAACTGACTGACTATAAAACCATGTAACTATAAAACTATAAGGAAATTATCATGCTATATTTTTTATTTACACTCTTAGGCTTCGTACTCGGAAGCACTCTCTTTGCTTACTGGATACCAAAACTATTAAAAAACATTGATATCTGCACACTTCCCGATGACCACAATCCGGGTGTGAGCAACGCATTTATGTATGGTGGCTTTTTATGCGGAATACTCTCACTCATATGTGAGCTTGCAAAGGGATTTATCCCGGTGTATCTTGGTCAGAAATGCTTAGATATAAACTCACTTCTGTTTGTACCTGTTTTAGTTGCACCTGTCTTTGGACATGCATTTCCTTTTTTACAAAAACAAAAAGGCGGTAAAGCTATTACCGCCTCCTTCGGAGTCCTTTTGGGCCTGTTTCCGGAATTGCATCCGGCTGTCTATCTAGCATTTTTCTTTATATTCTTTTCAGTTGTAGTAATAATAAATCCACATTCGCTCAGATCTATTCTGACATTTGGTTTTTTTGCATTCAATGTCCTTTTGACTATAAAAACAGCCTCAATCCAGATTGGCTGCTTCATAATCGCAGGGATTGTGATATACAGACACCTGATAAAGCACAATAACGGACCGGTAAGGATAAATATACTGCATCAGCGGTAATTATGGTATCTGCTTTTACTCATTGGTTTTGCTTCTTACATAACAGTTATTTTGCCTTGCCATCTTCATTGCCATTATGGTCTGTACAATAATCAATCTGGATCTGCAATTTATCCTGATATTCCTTGTCCTGAAGCTTTACCAGATCATAATTTCCATCCTGATATTTTAATCCGCTTACTTTTGTATACTCTTTAACGCATCTTACACATATTTTTTCGTCACTTACATCCAAATGCGAGACATTATATATGAAATATTGTATGATTAACTCACCAAAAAGAAAGGAGGATTTTACATGAAGGTAAGTATAGAACTTTCCCCTGAATACAGCGAACCATATGCCATCATATATGCAGATAAAATCACTGACAGCATCCAGCGTACCCTTGATATATTCGGTTCAAATGAAAGCCCCATTACAGCTTTTCAAAACGAAAATGATATTGTCATTTTACAGCCAAAAGAAATATACATGGTAAGGGTAGAAAACAAAGATACTATTATTTATGGCAAAGAACACCGCTACCGTTCCCGAAAAAGACTGTACGAAATGCAACAGCAGCTTGGTGCCGGATTTATGCAAATTTCAAAATCTACTTTGGTCAATTGGTATAGCATTAACCGTTTTCTGCGTTACAGGAATGGTATTTGACATCGCCTATGACGGTAATTTCAGTTTACATAATTGCCAATTTTCCAAAATGGTTATCGGATGCATAATTGTAGGTCTGGGTTTTGGACTTCCGACCATGATTTATCACAAAGACAATCTTCCAATGCCTTTTAAAATAATTATTCACATGGGAACAGGCTGTATTATTTATACAATCGTTGCATATACTGTCGGATGGATAGGAGGAACAAGTTCTATCCTTCACGGAATTATTGCAGCCATATTTCAAATAGCTTTGGCATTTATAATTTGGGGAGGCTTCATGCTTCACTATCGCAATGATGTCAGAAAAATGAATGAAAAAATCAAGGAATTATAGACTTGTTCGAACTGCGTGTCTGTGGAGTGATACTCTGCAATATCGAACTAAAAAACAAGGGCAAATCAAACCAATTTACATCGAATTTGATTTGCCCTGTAAATACCGTTTGTATTCTATATCTTTTCCGTTATTTGTGTGTATAAATATATGATACTGATTTATTTACTTTACTGCAATACTTTTTCCATTACAAAGAGGAAGCCGGTACATGTGAAGTATCCCCACCTGGTCTATGAAAAAATTTAATATGATAATTTTTTTGTTTAATTGTGTGGATGGGTTGATTTGTACCTGTATTACTTTAATATCTTCCTTATCTGCTTATCCGTCGCCTCCGGATACATCTCATGCATATAGTCTACAAGCTGTTTCCATGAATCCCGCGGATTATCCTTATAGCAGGAAGTCACATAATCGTATCCATAGATATGCTCGATAGATGAATACACTGCAACATCCCATCCATATTCCATGCCTTTCTTATTCACTCTCTTCTTAAAATCGCAGTTGCACAGATATGTCTGTATCATAAGATTCGTTATTGCACCATCAAATCCCTTTTCTCCATCCTTGCTAAATCCAGCTTGTTTTTTCAATTCATTGGAATAAATCTCTGAATCCGCATTGTTTTCCATAAAATTGACCATTATCTTTTTATGCTTATTAGGAGCTCTCCCATCATCATATAATGCATCAAAATCATATTTTGTTCTGTGTTACAATAAAACTACTAAAAAATGGCTAAGTCATTTTTTCATTGCCTTGTAGCCAATTAATACTGTCCACACATATGCACAGGTTTTTGGAATCATCAGCATGCCGATCATCGGAATTACATCAGCCAGCAGTACAACCGGAATATAGAATGCAAAGCTCAGGACAATTGTCAGCCACATCCAACGAAAAGAGCTATCGTTATTTTCTTTTGCACTTTTATAGAATAAAACTATGATAATTAATCCCATCAGTGCAAACGGAATATTTCAGTAGATTCCCCATGAAAGTGGAGCATCTGCACTGAGCCAGGCATTCTGAGGCATCATACACAGAACAATTCTTAATCCTGCAAGACTATAAATAGCTGCTGTAGCTGCTTTATAGCCTTTAATCTGACAACGCTTACGCCATATATGATAGAGAACGACATAAAAAACAGTCATAGTGACAGAGGTTATCCACTTGCCTAACCCAAGCTGTACGGTAAAGTTCTCAAGACCTGTTGTACAAAGCGCTGCAGCACGAGGAATCAGATGAAATGCATCTCCACCTCCTAAAATAACTGCCATAATTCCAAACATGGTAAACTGACGGTTTCCTTTGCTTTTTCGAATCATTAAAATTCCGATTGTGATTACCGAAAACAAATATACGGTATCAAATAAAGTTTCTACAATTGCCTGCATAATAAAAATCCTTTCTACTTAGATACATCTTTAAATGTATAAATGAACATTGTTCATTTTGTTTCAAAAATCTTCCCACACTCTAATGTGGGAGAATTTTAATATAATGTTTTGTTAATCAACATCAAAATCGAAGACGGATTATAATCCTGACGAATCATTGATACCAATATTAAAGAAAATAATATATCTGCAAACTGTTTTTCCGTGAATTGTTCATCAAATACATCTGGACGAATCTTACGATCATTCTTTAATATATCGCATAATCCATTAAGAATATGCCCCCATGTCTGCAGCATTTTCTTCTTTCCATCCGTTTTTTCATCCTTCATAAATCCAAGCGAATGCAGAGAAAAGAAGCCCGGAAATTGCTCATTTCCATATTCCAGTCTTTTATAAATCCATGAGATACAGGCAGCAACATCGTTAAATGCCTGCTCATCCTCAGGGTTAAAAAAGATTTCACGCCAAATACTCTCAATTGTATCCCCAAGCAAATCGGCCTTGGATTCATAGTAATTGTAGATTGTCCCCGCCGAAACAGAACATCGGGATGCAACAGCTCGTATGCTTACAGCAGTCCATCCGTTTTCTTTGATTAGATCTCTGCTTGCAGCTAATATGTCTTCTTTTGAAGTTGCAAGATGGTTCACGAATTCACTCCTCTTCAATGTAATGTCATTTAGTTATTTTGTTAAATGAACGTTGTTCATGTTTAAAATATACACCGTTCATTTTATTTTGTCAATACTTTTTTAGTAATACTATTCATGTAAACAAACATAACAACACTATCAACAAAATTCCCTGTAATGGGAATTTAAAAATATATCTCCACGAATCCGTAAAACACTGATGAAAATTCAAAGCCCTGATACATTTATTTTACTTCAATAAAAATGGTGTATGCCATACTCACTAAGTATAACATACACCATTAATATTTAATTATTTTCTATATTTATCATCACCTGACAACCATCATCCGTCCATACTTTAAGAACAGCCGGCTCCTTCGATTTGACATCCTTCCATCGAACTGCTGCCAGAGCGCTTCCATCAAATGTTGTTACTGAATCAGAAAAATAGTCCTCCTCACTAGAAGGATTAGCTGTACCAAATCCTTCCAGCACACCATTTCCTACAACACTAGCATTAAGCAGTCTTTTTTCAGCTTCCTGTGAATTAATTGTGCCATTATCATCTACAAGCCATATCTTGATATATGCTATATTCCTCTCATTCTCAGTTACACGACACACTTTTAGCTTTGTTACTGATTTTGCTGTAGAAAGCTCATATTCACCCAGTTTCCTATCTTTCTGATATGCAACTGCCTTTAAAGTTCCCGGTTCATATGGCACTTCATAAGATGCTGTAAAATGATTTTCTCTTCCTGCCGGTTTTCTTCCAAGCGATTTATCATTCAGAAAAAGCTCTACTTCATCACCTGATGAATAAACATCCACATTTGCCATTGTCCCTTCAAATCCCTTCCATGTCCAGCTACTGATGTTGTCCTTAAACATCCATGCAGTTTTACCAGCTGTCTGTCCTGCGTGTTCAAGTCTCTCGACCGCAATATATGGTTTATCTGTCAGACCATACACTATTTCCCTGAAATAGCTGATTGGTCTTCGATTTCCAATCAAATCAATATCTCCGATATATCCCAGTCTCTCAGGATAAATACTTGTAAAATTGGCATTTCCATCATAATGGAATATTCCTACACCAGCCTCGCCTATATAGTCGTAACCGGTCCATGTAAAGTCTCCAATTACGTGTGGATAAGTTTCAACAAGCTTCCAGAGATTTTCTATGTCGGCCGGATATGTTTCCGTACCGAGGACCGTTTTAGCAGGATGTAGTTCATGCTCCAGCTCATATCTTCCACTTAAATAGTTGAGTCCTGTTATATCGCAGCTTTGCGAACATTCTTCAAGTGCTTCTGAAACAAGCGGATGCTTTGCAAAAAACTCTCCTTTTTCACCTGACATCAGACTCATAAAACTGTTTAAGGCATTGCTTCCTCCTCCGCTTCCACTTCCATGTGAATCCATTCCAAATTTTTCTGCAACATCTCTCATAATAAAGCCAAGACGCCTGCCTGCACAGTTTAATCCATTCAATGCATTCGTTGTATATCTGGTATTATCGAGCTCATGGAATTTATTGCATAGCATTCTGTTTATCCAGGCTCCCTGCTTAGTTCCTGCTTCCTGTATCTCATTTCCAACTGAATAAATAATAACCGATGGATGATTATAGTCTTTTTCAACCATATGATTAATCCACTGATTATATTCATCTTCAAAAATATCGGAGAAATCATATGTATTTTTTTCCTTGTCCCACATATCCGTCAGCTCGTCCATAACCAGCATTCCAATATGATCACACGCATCAAGCATTGCTCTGCTCATTGGGTGATGTGCACTTCTTATAGCATTAAAGCCCGCTTCCTTCAATCTCTTGCAACGGTACCATTCTGCCTCCTTAAATGTCTCAGCACCTATCACGCCATTATCATGATGTATACAGGTTCCTCGCAGCTTAACTGTCTCACCATTTATCTGTAATCCACGTACAGGATCTAGCGCCAATACACGTATTCCAAAATTAGAAACTGCTTCATCACATATTTTATCATCAAACTTTGTCGTTATATGACACTCATATAACGCCGGCTGTTTTGGACTCCATTTCTTCGGATGTTCAATCGGTATTTGTACACGCACTGTCTGCATTTGCTCTGAGCGAAATACTACTCTTTGCGTATCCGATGCAGTTTTCTGCCCATCTTTTTTTATCTCAATCAGACATTCTGCCTCTAATCCATGTCCAATAATGTTTTTCAACTGCGCACACACCTCTATAACCGCCATGTCATCATTCACTGACAATGTTGTAATACGCAGCTTATCATGTGAAATATATACATCTTTTCCGGTCCACAGATTGACATCTCTGTAAATTCCTGAGCCTGAATACCATCTGCTGTTAGGCTGTTTACTGTTATCGACATCTATTCTTATAATATTCTCATGCTCATAGCTTATCCATGGCTTTAAGTCAACCGAAAAACCCATATATCCATTACGATTCACTGCCGCTAGCGCTCCATTAATCCAGACTCTTGCAATTCCATAAATTCCTTCAAATTCCAGAAATACATCCTGCTTTTTCCACTCATTTTGAGCCATAAATTTTTTTTCATATGTATACACACCTCCTGGATAAAATCCACTCTGTGCTCCTGAAGGACAGTCCTTATCTCTTTTTTCACGAATCATTGCATCGTGAGGAAGTGTAACAGCAACTGCATTACTGTTCCCATAAAAGGCTTTTAATCTGTCAGCCTGATCAGCTTTTTCAAATGTCCAGTCCTCATTAAAATTATGACACTGCATACTTCATTCCTCTTTCAATCTGTTAGTCTGCTTGTTCTGCTCTTTCCATGTCAATTCTCTTATTTTCCTTTTCCACCTTCATTAAACCAAGAAGAATAGTAATTACGACGCCAAGAATTACAGGGATTGTGATATACATACTGAAAATCATATTTGTAGCTGCTGCGGTCTGAGTTGCAGCTTTTCCGGCATATCCTGCTGCATGCAATAGCCAGCCTACAGCCGCAGTACCAATTCCACCACCAACTTTTACTCCAAGTGATGAACAGCTAAACATCATTCCATCAATATGTACCCCTTTCGTACGATAGGTATATCCGCTGATTTCAGCAATCAGGGCATTTAATGTTCCCGACATTGTTCCGGCAAATGTTCCCTTAAGGAACATAAAAAGTAACATCATCGGTAAATTCTTCTGCATCGCAAAAATAATTAGAAATATTCCTAAGATATCACTGATTACATATCCCCAGAAATTAACCTTTTGCATGCTTCCAGTCTTCTTTACAAGAATCGGAGTAAAAATAAGTGCAATTATTACAGGGAACATCTTCATCATTGAGAACAATCCAAGTAATGAACCATTTCCAAGTACATGTTTCATAAAGTAAATAGCTGAACCTGTTGTAAGATTATTCATGAAATAATAAACAATATAAATTGCAACAATTAAAATATAGTATTTGTTACTTATAAGTAACTTCAAAGACTCAACAAAACCTATTTTGTCATCCTTCGGTTTTTGAGTATCCTCAACTGCTGCACTACCTTCTTCCGGTAACTCCTTAACACACAGGCAGCTTATTGTGTTGACAACAAGTCCGATTACACCACATATAACAGCAACCATACGCCATCCTGCAGCTCCACCGCCAAAGGCATCAACTGCACCTGTTACTGCAAATCCCATTACAATATTTGTAACAACTGCAAACATGAAACGTATTGATCCCAACTGAACCCTTTCATTCTTGTTTCTGGTAATAAGGGCTGATAATGCTGAATATGCTATTCCGTTTGCTGTATAAAAGATAGCATTGAGTGCTGTATAAAATGCGAAGAAATACGCATATTGTGCAGTTTCACTCATTCCACCCGGAATTGAAAACAGCAGCACGAGACAAAGTGATACGCCTATCTGTGCATACAGCATCCATGGTCTTGCCTTTCCAAGCTTTGACTTAGTGCGATCGATTAAATTTCCAAATATCACATCTGAAATCCCATCAAGAAATTTCGATACCAGCATTAATGTTCCAATAATTCCTGTGTTAAGCCCCATTGTATCAGATAAATATAAAAGTACAAAGCTTGATACAAGTCCATAGCTTGTATTTGAAGCCAGGTCTCCTGCTCCATACGCTATCTTCTGATACCATTTCAGGTATTTCTTTTCCGTTTCCTGCATAATAAATGCAACCTCCTTTTTCCTGTTAACAATAATAGTTTGTATTGTATTTTTCATAAACGCTTATGTTTTGTATACTGTTACTTTAATAAATTATTGCTTACAATTCTATAACATATGTGATAAAATATCAGTTAGTTTTTATCATATTCGTGGATAAGGAGAAAAATATACCATTATGACCTCATCATATACTGTCAAAAACATCATAGAACAGGATAATATAAACAGTACAATCAATTCATACATCAAAATACTTGCACCAATACAGTTCACACTCGAAACATGTAACAGAGCTAACGATGACAAATATCTAAATTTTTTGATGACTTCACCACGTGAAAATACATTTTACAGCTTTAAAACAGAAAAGGAAATCAATCATTTTAATATGAGGTCTCCACATATTCATGATTTTTACGAGCTTCTTATTGTATTGGATGGCGAAATCCATCAGCTGATTGAAAAGAATGATTTTGTGTTCCACAGTGGAAGCTGTTGTCTTATGAACCACAATATAGTACACAAAGAAATTTTTTCTTCCGATGCAACTCTTTTGTTTATCGGAATGTCAAAAGAGCTAGTCCAACAGCTTTCAGAAGATGAACCAAAAGTTTATTTTCCGGATATAGAAAGACCCGGCCATAACCCTATTCTTAGATTTCTTTCAGATAATCTCGATAATCCTGACACAAAGGAATATCTTGAATTTATGCCATCACTAAACAACAAAGACTGGCACCATACTCTCCACGCCATAACTGACAATATACTTCGTGCCATTATGTATCCAAAGCTTGGTTCTACTTATGTCATCAAAGGAATGCTTTTAGAATTGTTTGATTATCTGTCCAATCCAGAACACTTTCATTTCACGCCCGTCCATGTAGAAGCAGACAATGATTTTCTTCTTTTCACACACATAAGTCACATTTTAGAGGACACCAATGGACGCATTACACGTTCAGAGCTTGAACAATTATTAAATTACAGTGGAAATTATTTAAACTCTATAGTTAAGAAATATACAAATTCATGCCTATTCGATTACAGTCAGACTTTCTGTATGAAAAGAGCGGCTGCTCTCCTGCTTGAAACGACCGCTTCTATATCTGAAATTATGGATGAACTGCATTTTACGAATACAACACATTTTTATAAGTGCTTCAAAGAACATTATCATATGACACCGAAGCAATATAGGATTTCAATGAAAATAAAACTTGTGCCATAGTTGCAAAATGTTCCAAATAAAGAAAAATACCTGAGCTGTTAGGCTCAGGCTTAACTTTTCTTTTCAAACAAAAGATATGTGATAAATCTATCAAGATTCTCCTCCGCATCCCTCATTAAAACAATCTTATAATCCATACTTCAACCTCATATCAGAAACCACAAAATCTGCATCTCTGAACATCCCCTGTTCTCTGGACTTTTCCAATTTTGCAAGCATTTCTGCCTCCGTCATAGGTGCATATGATTTACTCTTTAACTCATCTTCTACTCTGACCTGAATTGTACTAGCCATATTCAGCACCTCACTTCCATCTATTTTCTTCATTATAATGCTAAATCATTTCTATTTCAATACATATGTATTGTATATACACCAGCCCGAAATCGAAAGACTATACAAGAAAGAAGAGACCCATACCAAAAATGAAATTGCAAGTTCTTTTTATCGGATACAGCACCAAAACTGTCGGCAGGATAGAGCGAGGGGACAGCACCCCATCTGCCGAATTTATGCTGCGGATATCAAAATACTTTAATATGCTGGTGGAATATGTCTTCCATGTAGAAGATTGAGCTGGTTAGATGCCACTCAGCTCTTTTTCCGCTTCCTTTTTCTCTCTGCTTCTAATCCTCCTTCCCAGATAACGAAAAACATGTTTCCGATACTCTCTATATGACTCTCCATAATTCTCTGTCAGATACCGCTCCTCCTGTAATATCTGTAAATGCAGCATGATGATAGCAAATGCAGATACTACTAGCATTGACAAATTGAAATACATCAACAGTATTCCTACATACATAAGGTCAAAACCTAAAAAAGCCGGATTCCGACTATAACGATAAATTCCGGTCGTAACAAGTTTGGTTCTATCTTTGTCCGGGATTCCTGCCCGCCAGCTATCTTTCATGCATAGTACTGACGCTAGAAATATGATATCACCAAGCATTCCTATACAAAATCCTGTAAATCTTGCATTTGCAGGCATGTGATTCCAACCAAATATAATGGATAATATCTGAATAACAGGAGCGGCAAGTGTCGCAATACTCATCAACAGCTCTACTATATGTACTGATTTTTCTTTTACTCTTCCAATCTGCCGTGTCTGGATTCCCTGTCTTCTCTGTGCCAACATCTTAGCAAAATATATTCCATAAAAGATAACCAGTACAAGAAGTGCAAGCCACAAATATGGCATATTCTCTTCTATTGGATATTTCATACAATATCAACCTCCGTTTCTGTCCTTTTCTACAATTTGTTACACAACCTCCATTCTTCTCTCGTAATACCAAATACCTTTGTGATTTCGTTTTCTTCATCCAGGTACTCATCAACCGGTCTGCATCCATAAGAAACAGCGGTTCTGCTTGATGGTATGATTGATAAACTGCATGGTAAGTCCGCAGTCTCCAATCATTTCATCTGTTTCTTTCAGACATACTGCCCACAGACCAAATCCTAACACTGCATATCTTTCCATATTTTTTGTAATCCAACCTCTGACTCTTTTCTCATCAAAGGTGTATGGATAATGCTTCATAATATCAGAATCTGCCAAAACTCTATAAAGAGCACCAAAATCATCTTTATTCATTTCTCTAAGAATCAGTCTTTCCGTTTCTATAACCATATTATTGTCCTCTAGTCCACTTCTTTAGTCTCAACACCTTATGTTTGAAACCCACCTACCCGATTGCCTTTTTATCATTATACAAGCTTATTTACTGTATTCGCAGTTCTTATGGTTAATTTTTGTGCAATGCCATTTTCGGCTGTTCTTTTCCACCAGTTGCACTTTTGATATTTGTTTCTGTCAAACGTCAAAAATATCACATTTTTATAGATTTCTATTTGTTCCAAATTTTCAGAAGGCTGTCCTATCGCCTCACGTATCTGTTCTGTTGAATCATATGACAAAATGAAAATCAGATTATCATATCTGTCTTTTTTGCCTGTATTCCACCACTTTGGCGAATGAGCCAGTATATCTTCTAAATCTTCGATTTTCATCAGATACACCGGAATTTTCATTTTGAAATGTTCTAAAATAATATTTTCTATAATTTCTTCATTCATATCTGCTTCTGATGAAAAAATAATATTTCCACTATTCAAAACAGTTCTAACTTCTGTTAGTCCTGCCATTTCAAATGCAGATTTGAGTTCGGACATCTTAATTTTATTTTTCCCACCAATATTGATTCCTCTTAATAATGCCACATATTTTTTCATATATCTTCTTTCAAAACCTCCCGAATAGAAATTACAAAATATAAAATTTTCCTACTCTTCTGCCATTTTTCTGATTCTCACCACCATATCTTCTATCATTTCTACCCCGGCACTATTTTCCTGCGTTGCAGCATTGACCTGTTCGATTGCCTTATAATTATTCTGCGTGCTGACATTAACCTGCTGCATTCCTTTGGCAACCTCATTACTTTGAATCCATATATTTTCGACTGTGTGATCCATCTCCACAATCTGTTTTGTCATCTTCTCATTTGATGATGTGATCGAAGCTGTGGAACTTCCAACCTCGCTCATACTTTCCATTCCGGTTTCTGTCAGTTCTGCACTTTGTTCCATGACTTTCACAGCTCTTCCGGTATCCTCTACAGACGCTGTCACAATCGTCCCAATATTATCCACAGCCTTTCTGGTCTGCTCTGCAAGCTTCTGGATTTCTTCTGCAACAACTGCAAAACCTTTTCCATGCTCACCCGCTCTGGCAGCTTCAATCGTCGCATTCAATGCCAGAATGTTCGTTTGCTGTGATATTCCTGTAATCACCTGAATAATACCAAGGATTTCTTTGGATTCTTCGCCGAGTTTCCACACGATTTCTTTGCACTCATTTGTGCTCCTATGAATCTGCTCCATACTTTCTGTTGCACTATTCATTTTATTCTGATTCTCTTTCGACAATTGATTTACCTGATTGGCAAGATCTGATAATTGTCTGTTTATTGCGGTAAGTTCCTCTAATCTTGCATTAATATCCTGTGTTCTTTCATTGATGCCCGTAATTTCCTCTGAATTCTTGCTAAAACTATCCATCACATTCCCGGTCTCTTCCACAATCTGCCGGTTGGAGTCCATAGAGTTTTCGGTAATATGTGACAGTTCTTTTACCATCCCCATAAGCGTCTTTGAAGTCTCCACTGACTTCTCATGCATAAGTCTCATTTCTTCTATCATACGTTCCTGCTCTTCGGCATTCATAAGATTTGACAACATCCCGGTTGTCCGCTCACAAAGCATAGTAAATATTGCAGCAATCGCAATTAATACCATTGCCCTTGGTACAATGCCATACACGATGAGTTTATATAGTGTTGTAAAATTCTTATCCGGAAAAATATTAAACCAGAAACAAATAATCTGTCCTGCTGATACACCGATTACCGATAGTATCATCGTCATAACATTAATCTTTTTTGAAAAATACAGACTTGCAATAGCAATCACATATATGTATAAGAGTACTACATGATACCCTAAAGTTGAAGTCACGATTGTAATAAAAATGACCGCACATATGGTAAGTGCATATTTCACATAACTTCCATCCTGTTTTGCAACATTTACTAAAATTGTAGGCATCCAAAGCATTATTGACCCAAGTACATATGCCATTGTCATTACCTTCATATCAACAATGAAAATCCCCAGTACATTTAAAATATAGACCAGCGTAAAAATAATAAATGTAATTCTCATTACTTTTGAAACTGCTTTATTCGCCTGTTTTTCGTTTTGAACTAATACTCCACTTTTGTTTCCCATAGTTACCTCCTGTTTCGGTCCTATACGATGTCCACCTGCCGCATTTATTCTTGAAACTGCTTCATCAACTTTATCACTTCATCCTTATTATCTAAAAATATCTGTGCCAGATGCGGATCAAAATCTGTGCCAATTCCTTTTTCGATAATTGAAAAGCTGTCTTCTAACGTCATTGCATCCCGATAACACCTTTTCTGTGAAACGGCGTCAAACACATCAGCTATCGCCATAATTCTTGCATGAAGTGGTATCTGTTCCCCTACCAATCCATCCGGATAGCCTCTGCCATTGTATTTTTCATGATGAAATCTGGCTATCTCATATGCAATCTGTCGAAACTTCGCATCATCCATATTATAAAAAATCTGAAGAATAATATTTCCACCTTCAGCAGCATGCTCTTTCATAATTTTATATTCATCATCTGTAAGTTTTCCAGGCTTCTGCAATATACTGTCCGGTGTTGCAATCTTACCAATATCATGTAGTGGTGCGGCATTGCTTACATTCTCCATATAATCCTTGCACATCACATCTCTATAATGTCTGTCATCTTTCATTTCTTCAAGGATAAGGTTCACATATGCCCTTGTGCGTTTGATATGTCCTCCGGTATTGCTGTCTTTGTTCTCTACCAATGTTGCAAAACCATTAAGCATTTCATCACTTCGCATTTCCAGCTGTCTGATAGAAGGATTCTCCGAGCCGATATAAATTCCAAGCAAAAGTATTGTAGGAAATATAGCAGTCAGAAGAACTTCCGGAAAGCAAATCTGTATCGCCAATATAACTCCTGCAATTCCAATGCACGTAAGGGTTTCCAGTATTTTTCCACTTTCCAGGAATCTTCTTCTGCTTGCCACAATATATAAAATTGTTCCATAATAAAGTACCAGAGTTCCATAGCAGATATACACAGAAAATCCCATGGAATACCAGGTCGTAGCACCTTTTATGTAATGTAGTCCGCCAATTCCTACTGTGGTCAGCAGTACCGAAATCATTCCCGGTAAATTCAAAAGCACTTTTTTCCATTTGGCAGTTTTGTCATATCCAATCAATAGATCATACATATATCGTGATGTGATGATAATTGTAAAATCCATAAATAGGAAAAACAACAAATGTGCCAGCCTGTTTACAACTGATGGAACAATATCCATGTGGTTTACCGTCCATGCCGTAATCCCATCAAAAATTACAGCCAAAGGAGCCATTATCATCAACAAATTGTATTCCATACATGTTTTGGTTTTTCCTCTTTTAACGGCTCTTAAATATGCAATCACAATATAAAGAATCACAAGAAGACAGCCAAATTGTAATTTTACATACCTCATTCGTACATCACCTCTTGTTTCTGCTGATTATGTTTTATCGTATATTTTGCTGTATGTCTATATGACTACTACCAAGATGCAGAATATGTGAACTAAGATGCATAATTTCAATAGAAAAGGCGCAGAATCTCTTTCCTCGCCGGTTTCCACAAATCCCGCTTTATGATAAACTTTTAATGCTACCTGATTATCTTTATTACATGTAAGTGTTACTCTGTTTGAATCACCAAATGGCTTTGTTTTTATATACTCCAGCACCAATCGCAGAGCTTCACTTCCATACCCTCTTTCCTGCTCATCTGCTAGTTTTAATTGGAATGCATCCAGAAAATTGTCTTCATTAATCACTTTCAAATTAACCATTCCATTCTCCCCACTTCTTCACAATTCTTAAATATTTCCAAAAATTAATCAGCACCCTGACACCTTCATCCAATAGAACTGCCAGAAACACTCCTAAGATTCCCAATTTACAAATAAATACTAAGACCGATGCTACAATCACGATCCAAATCGTTCCAAAAATCTGAGTAAACAACATCCACTTCGTATTTCCGCTTCCACGAATTGCATTTCCAATAATAATATTTCCGGATTTCGAAAACAGATTGATACCAATCAGCAGCAAATAGACTCCACAACTTGCAATAACTGTTTTATCGCTGGTAAACAATGATAATATCTGTTCCGGGAATAACACTGCTCCAACAATCATTACCACAGTTACGATTGCACAGACAGCATAAGCGCATAATGTAATTCCTTTATACTGTGCAAGATTTTTTCTGCCGATTGCTTCCGAAGTCAGCGTCATAGTACCACTTCCTATTGCACCGATAATAACAACTGCAAGTACTTCTACTCCAAATATAATCGTATAAATACCTGCAGCATATTCATTTATTGAATTGAGAATCCGAATCAAAATCATATTTCCTATATTCCATGCAAAATCCTCTAATGCAATGTTAATTCCAAGCTTTGCAGCATTCAGGTAGCTCCGGAAATGTCCTTTTTTCACATCATTCCAGCTTGGTCTTGTAGGAAGCTTTTTACTGGTAAAAAATATAACGGATATGTATATTGCTCCAACATATTCAGCAATTACAGTTGCAATTGCTGCTCCCTCAATTCCTAGAGCAGGCATTCCTAAATTACCAAAAATCAACATCCAATCTAAAAATATATTGAGTCCCGAACGAACGCACCCGTACACCACAAGGGGTTTTGTATAATTTGATGTCTGCAGGATAACTCCGAGCGATCCGCCAAGTCCTATAAGTAAAAATAATGGTGCATACCATCTTACATATCCTAAGCACAATGGCATAACATTATCTGATACCCCTAGAATCATAAATACCGGTTTTGGAAATATCATCCAGAAAAAACACAGAAAAATCGGAATAATATTGTTATACTTCATCATTGCTCCGGCGTATTCTCCAATATCTTCCCGCTTTTCAGCACCTACACTCTGACTTATCAGTATGGAAGCTCCCATTACAAGGGAATTGCAAAATGACATGGTTGTCCATACGGGTGATGAAACATTTCCCAGTGCACTCATATACAAATCGTTGGCATGTCCCAAAAATATTCTGTCAATAATCATCTGAAGCTGCGCTATAATATTGTTCATGATGATTGGTAATGCTAATATAAGCAGCCTCTTTCCGTATTGTTTATAACTTAATTTCATAATTTTCCTGCTTTCGTTTCTTTTTTTGCACAATGCAAAACTCAAAGTTCTGCAAATCTATCACAGCCTTTTGTTTTAAGCCAAATATACAATGTCAGACCAGCCACGACATTTACTGCTATAAAGATTCCTATATAGAGCATATATCCCAATGTATAACCAGGAAGCATCATATATCCAATAAACAGAAGTGCTGTATATCCGAATCCACCAAACATTGTGATCATTACAGAAGCACTCTGTTTTATCGGTGCAAGCTCATTGGTCCAGGTAAGCACAGGCTTTATCACTCCCATAAATAAGCCAAACACTGCCATTACAAATACAAAGGACAGTACCTGCAGGATCATCATTACAAATTGCCCGATTTTAAATGGGCAGACTACTGCCGTACAAATCATGCAAAGCATCACAGGTATACTATTTAAAATAAGCTGCATATCCAGTTTTGCGCGAAGAACCTGCCATGGTGTCACAGGAAGAGACTGTACAATCCACAGACTTTTACCCTCCAAAGAAATCGAAGGTGCTGTCATGATATCCATTGATGTAAGACCACACAGCATAATCGTAAGCAGCAACAGTACACTACCATCCTGACCTCCAAACATGCCATTAAGCATTATAAATATTTTTCTTCCCTTCCATAAAAGTGCGACAGCACAGATTGGCATCAGGAAAATGCCAAGTCCGCAATTTAACATATATCCCGGACTCGATGTAAAATGCTTAAACTCCCTGAAAAGCAGTGCCTTTGTTACACTTTCCTGCTTCATTGTCTTTTTGTGATATACCACTTTGCTGACTTTTCCTGTAGATGTTGCTACCTGTAAAAAGCTTTTTGATATCAAAAACCACATCATTAAAAATGTAACTGCAACCAATGCAAGCATTATAAGAATGGCTTTCGCATCTCCTACGCCCACACTTCCAAACGCAAAAAGCAGATATGCAGAACCCTTGATCTTATCACCATACACAACCAAATTGGTAAGCAGGTCTGTAATCATACTCTGAGCCTTGAAATATACGAAATAATAACCACCTATAAATATAAGCGATACCAATACCGTAATCATGCTTTTATGCTTTAATTTAAGGCTTACTTTTGCAACAACATATCCAAGTAAGCAGGACAGTGTCATAACAAATACGGAAATCAACAGCGTAAGAATCATTCCGCCAAATAAGTTCTTTATATTAACTCCTGCTGTTACCATATATACAATCCATGCTGGGATAATAACTACTGCTGAGTACATCAGTCCCATAATGTAAACACTGACCAGGCGCGATGCTACGATTGCTGATACTGGAATTGGCATGGACAAAAGCAGATCATTATCTTTTGCCAGATACAGACCGGAAAATGTGTTAAATACACTGCCAAATGTACCAAGCAAAATTGCAATAAGCCCCATAAGCGCAAAGTACATCCATCCCATATCCAGTGCTGCCATTGGGGCACATAATTTTCTTGAAAGCATCGTAAATATACCACCAAGAACTCCTATCATAATAACCGCAAACCAAAGCATAAACATGATAGTAGACACCTTAGAGCGGGCTTTATTCTTCTTTGCATCATAAAAGTAAACACGAAAAATCTCACTAAGTTGTTTTTTTACTAAAAGCTTTAACATACTACTCCTCCAATTCCAGGAATACATCCTCCAGGGACTCATCTCCCTTAACTTCATCCATCGTTCCCTGTCTGATTAACTTACCGCCTTTAATAATGGCAACCTTGTCGCATAATTTTTCTGCAACTTCAAGTACATGTGTTGAGAAAAAGAGTGCCCCGCCATTGTCGCAGAATTCACGCATCATTTCTTTCAACAGATGTGATGCCTTAGGATCAAGTCCTACAAATGGTTCATCCATAATAATAAGCTTTGGTTCATGAAGCCATGCTGAAATAATTGCCAGCTTCTGTTTCATTCCATGTGAATAGGCAGCAATCGGCTGTGCCAGATCATCTGTTATTTCAAATAAATCAGCATATTTGTGAATACGCTCTTTTCTATCTGCTGCACTGACCTTAAATATATCTGCTATAAAATTCAGATACTTGATTCCAGTCATATAATCATACAGGTCAGGATTATCCGGGATATATGCAATTTTCCTCTTACATTTCAATGGCTGTTCTTTGACAGACTCACCGCCTACGTAAATTTCGCCCTCATCAAACTGCAAAATTCCCACAACAGACTTTAATGTGGTTGTTTTACCGGCTCCATTATGACCGATAAATCCATAGATTTCTCCCTTCTGTATATGCAAATTCAAATCGTCTACTGCTGTTTTATCACCATATTTCTTTGTCAGATGTTCAATTTTTAACATATCATTTTCCTCATTTTCAAAATATATTTTGTTCAACGTTCTTTATTCATTGCTCTTTTTTCTACGATGCTCTTTGATTTTCCTGTTAATCTTATCAGCCTCTTCTTTTTCCAGATACCACTTTATAAGATATGACAATACATCGAAAAATGCTGTGGAAATTAAGATTGCCACATATCCAATCTGAGGGAATGATTCACCCATCACAAAACGAATGGCAAGACACATTGCAATCTCCAATACCACAAGTTCTATTCCTCTTTGCAGTAATACCTGCTTTACAGTCATATCTTCCTTCAGATAAATTGGGATACAGGGAAGCATACAGATTAACGCAAGTACAAATGGCAGGAAAAAGTAAACAAAGCTGATACTTGCATCTCTTACAAAGATACTTCCAATAACAGCAATTGCCAGTGTATTCTCAGCTACTACCGTAATGTAATCAAAGATAAATTCTCTAATCGGATCAAACGCCTTCATTGTCTTCCTCCCTCACAAAATAGTCTTCAACTTCTTTTGCATATTTTCTTGTAACCAGTATTTCTTCACCATTTTCCATCTTCGCATACAACCTGCCGTTTAATGCGGTACGAACCGATTCAATTTTGTCCATATTGACAAGCATTGCCTTTGATGCCCGACAGATATAGCTGCACTTTACCGCTTCTTCTACCTGATACAATCTGCCATCAAGTTTGTAGACCTGCTCCGCTGTATAGGCGAACGCATTTCCATCAACTGTTTCATAGTACAGAATATCCTCAATTCTGATGGACACAGAATCACCTCTCTGTGTATATCCTATAATCGTGTCCCCCTTGCGCTTTACATATTCCTTAATTTCTTCAAAATCCTTTGTCCAATTTACATACTCCAATATCACACCCTCATCCTTTGGATGTTCTATCGTTCTTTCAATGACTCTCATAAGTACAATATCCTCGTATCAAAACTATTCCATGTGATAAATCTCATTGATTCTATTCGATATGTTCCCAATTACTACTTTAGCTGGTACATCCTAAAAAACTGTCGTACATGCCTTTCAATTAAGCCAGTAATCTCCTGCTCTCTCTCAGGTTCTCTGTCGCAAAGATTAATCCAGACCGAAATCGGCAGACAAAGCTGTGCCGCTATAATCTCCGGTTCATCATCTTTCAGCTTTCCATTCTTTATCAGAAAGCTAATAAATCCTGTAAAATAGTTCATGATATCCGAATAATTCTGTTTCGTCTGTAACTTTGAAAGCTGCTCGTTGCTAAACTGTTCTATTGTCAAAAGCTTTCTGATACGGCTGACCTGTGGATCATTTAAAATATAACGGACATGCCCAATGATCATCTGAACAACCTGCTGGACTGTCATATCATCCTTATTCTCAATGAAATCTGCATTGTTCCAATCTGCCTGTGCAAAAATGGAATGTTCCTCATACTGCTTTTGAATAATCTCTATAAGCTCATCTAAAATATCCTGTTTGCTAGCAAAATGACTATATAACGATGCCTTACGGATTCCAACTGCTTCTGCAATCTGAGAAATGGATGTTGCTTCATACCCGCCTGTAGAAAACAGAGTCAGTGCAGCATCCAGTATTTCATATTTTGTTCTGCCTCTTTCCATCCTGACCTACCTTCATGTGTTTGGTTTGATACCTGTATTTTACCTACCGAACGGTCGGATGTCAAGTATGGATATAGTTTCTTACGATATTCTTTTCCAGGCTCCTTTACCTGTTTTCTTTTTCCGGCAGACGGGTCATAAATAGAAAAATTGCCCCAAATACCACAATACTGCCTGCCATAATAAATACCATCTGTGTTGTATTAACTACATTTCCACGAAACTGCGGATTGCAGTCTAACGTTTCCCTGATTGCCGTTATCATCTCCTCCGGAAGCTTCTCACTCTCCATCTCCTCAAATATGCCACGGAGCATATGATTCTTAATAAGTGAAGTTCCATAAGTCCCCGGAAGATATGACAATGCTTTCTGCAATCCAGAACCAAAATTAGAGATTGGCATATATGCTCCACAGATAAAACCATAGCCTGCGCTGACAATCGTTCCTACTGCTGACATCTGCCCCTGCGTAGTAAGCGGATAGCTTATAATACTTGAAAGTGTACTTCCAAATAGCACCAGAAGAAGCTCATCAAAGATAATCCAAAGCACATCCACACAGCTTAAATACCAGCCCATTTTTCCTATGTAAAGAAGTCCGATCACAAGTGCCAGCCCATTTACCAGCAATGAATTCAGCACTGTTGCAAGGAAATATCCAAGATATATCTTTGAGCGGCTTATCGGGGAAACATTTAAGTCTTTCCTGGTACCATTCACCTTATCCTGCACCATTGTAAGATTCACGCAGAATGTAACTGTTACACAGCTTACTGCTAAGATAGCGGCAACTAGCTGGGATGCAACTGTCCCATCAATCAACTTTTCCGCAATCGTAAATCCTTCCGGAAATGCTGATGTAAAAGAATCTTTATAGACCTTTGCTAAAAATGTGACATACAACACAATCAGAATAATAGGTGTAATCAAAGATGAGAAAAACATTCCTTTATCCCTGAAAAATAATTTCCTGTTCCTGTTCATAAGAGAAATAACTGCCTTCATTAGTTTTCACCTCCCAGTACCTTGCCTGTTACCGCAAGAAATACATCATCCATTCCGCCCTTTACTACCTCGTAATCTCTAAATATATCCTGATGTTTAACTATAAGCTTTGTTGCTTCAATGGTATTTCCTATTTTTATCTGATATCCGTCCCTTATTACCTTATACTTCATACCCAAAGCCTTCATTTCATCTTCTGTCACACCATAGATTGATACTGTATCCTGCACATAGGTGCTCTTTAATTCAAATGGTGTTCCTTCAGCTACTATGCTTCCTTTATCAAGGATTACGACATATCCCGCATTAGCAGCTTCCTCCATATAATGTGTTGTAAGAAAAACTGTAAGATTCTCATCTGTTCTTAGTTTTTCAATAACTTCCCAGATTCTCCTTCTGGTCTGCGGATCAAGACCTGTGGTCGGTTCATCCAAAATCAGTATTTCAGGCTTATGCAACAACGCTCTGGCTATATCAATTCTTCTACGCTGTCCTCCTGACAATTTACCAACAGGTCTGTTTATATAATCTTCAAATCCAAGAAGTTCTGTAAGTTCCCCAAGCCTCACATCAAATTCCATTCCAGTGATTCCATAGAGCGCAGCCCTGCTTTTCAAGTTTTCTCTTACAGTAAGTGGTTTATCCAGCACACTATCCTGAAATACTATCCCCAGTTTCTTACCCAGCTTATTTCCCAGCTTTTCAGCAGCTACTCCATCAATCTCCACACTTCCACTATCCTTGTGAAGTTGACCACATATAATAGAAATTGTTGTGCTCTTTCCAGCACCATTAACGCCGAGGAAAGCAAACAGTTCTCCTCTTTTAACCTTGAAATTCAGGTCATTAACAGCTTTTACTTCACCGAAGTTCTTGGTTAGATGACTTATTTTTATGATATCTGATTCCATTCTGTTCTCCTTTTTCTCAACCTGCTCTACAATTTTTAACAGCAGAAGCAACAACATTGATATAGATTTTATGTATCTGTTTTAGTTTTATCGTATATTTATCTATGTGTCTATACGAGCAGCACCAAGATGCATAATATATGAACCAAGATGCATTAAAACACAAAAAGGACGCAGGATTACTCCCACGCCCTCACTACTATCTGGCTTTATCTTCTCTTACCTTCGGTACTTCTTTTTCTGCCTCTACCTTAATATTCACACCTCTAAGTGAATCTGAACGAAGCCTATCCCATAACATATTTATATTGTCTTCGTAATAATACTAAATTTTTTAATCTTGCATTATCAGTCCTCCTATTTATTCAACTCCTAGAGCTTTGTACACAGCTTCCTCTGGAGATGAGTAGAATATTAAACTGAATGCCCCAACTAAGTCAGAAGGCACAGTTCCAAGATCTGCTGCCGATGTGATTGGAAGCAGAACTTTTTTTGCTCCACTATCGAGACACACCTGCAATGTACTTGCCAAATCTTCTACTTTAATAAGTGTTCCACCGATACTAATCTCACCAAGTACTGCAAGACTGCTGATTGGAGGCTTACTAAGTGCTGCCGATGAAATAGCAATCAATGTAGGCAGTGCAAGATTTCCTGTCATTCCAAGTCCTTGCATATCCTGATAATTGATGATGTAATCCTTAGTTGTTGTACTGATATTTCCAGATATTGCATTGCCGTTTGCCTTCAGATAATTAAATGCCGTATTGGTTGCTTCCTTTGGCTCTTTCCCTGACCCAATACCTGTGCAAGTCAATTTTCCATTTCCCGGCATCATCTGTGTTTCCAGACGATAGCAGCCTATCATTCCAGTCTTTGACTTTGATACTGTATATAAGCATCCCGGTTTTCCCATACCTTCAGGTATCATCTTGCCACCGCCCTGCTCCGGTACAGATACAAAATGCTCATCAAAACTATCATTATCTATATAAGAGAAGTTCACATCATAGAACTCCATTCCACCAATCTTCTTAAGCTGCTCTTTTACTCGTCTACGAAGTTCAAGTGAAATATCCATAATCTCTGCAACTTCATCCTTGCTGACTTCTCCATCCGGATAAATCAATTTGATAAATCCGGAAATCAGCTTACGAACAGCAATTGCATCTCTCTGATTTAAATTATTTCCTAATTTGAAATACTTCTCTGCTATATTGCTGTAATTATCCTTACGAAGCTCACGCATAAACTCTGATAGATAATCTGTGATAAATCCATAATCATTTGTAAACGAATCCGGTCTGTACTTAGGAATCTCCCATCCCGGTATATATGCATGGAAACGGTCAAGGAAAGCAGTATCCGTACCCATTTCAGGTGGAAATGGATCAAACAGACTTGATGTCTTCTGCAAAGTCTCCACACTCTGATTGATATTACCTACAAAGACCATAGATGCCTTTGCCTGTATCTCAGCCTTGCCACGGGAAAATGCACCGGATGCCATGTATCCTTTCATAATCTGGATACCATCTTTATCCTTAAACTTGATACCGGCAACCTCGTCAAATGCTACAACATCCCACATTCCGACAAGACCTACTGTGTTGTTAGACATATTATAAAACAGATTTGCTACTGTAGTCTGTCCTCCGGCAACAAGGATGCTGTTTGGAGAAATCTGCTCATATATGTATGATTTACCTGTAGAACGAGGTCCAAGTTCACACATATTGAAATTGTTCTCAACTAGAGGAATCATACGTGCAATCAGAAGCCATTTTGCTCTCTCACTAAGCTTGTCCGGCTCCATTCCTGTAGACCGGAGCATAACATCCATCCACTCTTCCTTGGTAAATGCTTTACGACCATTTTTTACCTCGTCCATATCCACATGCGGCATCTGAATCGGTGTCAGCTTTCTAATACGGATAGGCTGTGTATTCTTCTTGTCTTCCTCAATAAACTCATAGTCAATCTGGAGAATACACCAGATACCGCCACAAAGAAGGCGGTCATAATCCTTTACATAGTCAGCACTGATAGGAATATTCTTAATTCCAAGATTAGAGAATGTTGCCTCATATCTGTCTTCCTTGGTATTGAGGACTACTGTAATCCTGTCAATAACTGTATAGCTTCCTCTCTCTCGAAGAAGTGACAATATTTTCTGTGCTTCATCCGGACGTACATAGTTATCTCGCAGAATACGCTTCACATTGTCTACTCCCTCGTCAATAATCTCCTGATCATCGGAATTACAATACTGACCGAGAAGATATTCCAGTACATAAACAGGTACATTGGCTCCTTCGCGGATTGACTTTGTTAAGTCCTTGCGGACAATACGACCATCATAGTATTGGCGGAGTTTCTGTTTTATAATTTCTCGTCTATCATCGGTTTCTGATATATTATTATATTCATTAATTTGATCCATCACTATTCTCCTTTGACCTGTAACTATTGATTTTTTCTATTATTGCGTCAACTGGATACAATCTGTCATTTGGATTTTGACAAAAAAGTTCATTAAACACATCATCTAAATATTTATATTCTGGTGCCACTTTTGATATCTTCGTGTAATTACCAGCTCCTACCAATTCACCTGTAAACATCTCTACTAGAATAAGTCCAGCAGCATAAACATCAGCTCTTCCGTCCACATTTTTTGCATTTCCCTTTATTCTCTGCTCTGGTGCTGCATATTGAAAATTTGCCATTCTATCGGATGCCTTTGTTTTCACACTTGCAATAATATCTTCTTCACAAAAATGAGCTATTCCAAAATCCGCTATAACAGCATTATTAGTTTCATCTAAAAATAAAATGTTCTCAGGCTTAATATCTCTATGATAGGCACCCTTCTCATGTGCATACTTAAGACCATACAAAATATTAATAAATATCTCTTCTGCATCACTATGTTGTATGTGCTTTTTAATTCTATCTCTTAATGTTTCTTTTGCTAACGGCATAACATAAAAGATCATATTATTACCTATGGTCCCATGATCATAGATTTCAATAATGTTTCTATTTTGGTTTCTTTCACAAAAATTAATCTCATTACTAAATCTTGCAAGTTTACTCCCCTGTTCCCTCAATACTACTTTAATTGCTATTATTCTATTTCGAGAATCCTCTGCTTTATATACCTTACCATTACCTCCTTGAGCAATAAATTCACTGATTGTATACGTCTCAAACGCAGAATATACTCTATCACCTTTATTCAATTTAATATCATTAACTTTAGAAATCGATTCTAAATCCTGATCTCCTATTCTTGCTAATTTCCCTTTATTCAGCCTATAAGACAAATTAAATTTTTTTAAAAGTTCATTTACCTTAATCGTATATGCATATCGCTGTTCTTTTTTTATCCATCTACTAAATGCAATCTCTACAAACTTTTTAATACTTTCATAATCTACATACATATTAAAACCTGGATATGACTCTCCATATTCAATGTTATATTCCTGCTCCATATCAATATTTAATTCATATGTTCCACCATACCAGCCACTATTGTAATATATGTATTCATCCTTAATGAAATTTTTATTCAATGCATCTGATTCAAACCAAGCATTAAAACTTTTCCAAAATTTTTGCCATTTTTCCGGTTCTTCATCATTCAAGTTTCTTAAAAAAAGTATTTTGTTTGTAGTCACATTAATCACTCCTATTAAAATCCAAAATCATCAACAAACGCAATATCAATCATAAACTCATACTGCTGCAAGATATTCTTCTCGTCATTTGCATCTGCCAATACAAGATAATACTTGTCTCCATACTTATATGCTCTTGATTTCAAAGTAAACTTCTCATGGAAAGTCCTCTTCTCTGGTGCATCTTTCCTGCTATTGGCAATCATAGGCACATCAAATGAGATTTTTTCGCCATCTTCCGTAGTAAAGTAAGCCACGATACTTCTTGCTTTCATGGTGTCTGTGACTTTCTCTGTCTGAATAAAATCAAAGTATGTGATAAGATTCGTCACCTTACGGGTAACAGATGTCAGGACAACATCCACATAATCGTATGCCACACCTCTGGTATTCGTTGTAAGTTCAATGACCGGAACCATCATCTCCTGCAAGGACGTACCACCATGCACATAATTCTGTCCGCCTCCGGCAACCTTGAAAATATCTGCTCCAACCGGTGTATCTACATAAAGTTTATTAAAGTACGCCATTGTTCTTGCCATGATTCCCTGCTCATTTACTGCATCTTCTGTAATAAGGAATCTCTTGTTTTTATAAAGGCATTTATCCTTTGGATATGATACCTTGTCAAACTCCTGTAATCTGTCTCTCTTATATAAGAAGCCATGATCTGCAGTAATGAAAAACTTTGCCGCTGATACATCGCCAATTAACTGTTTTATTAAATCATAAATCTCTGAAATTGCTTCTCTGCATGCATTAAACACTTCATTTTCACTAGCTGGCTTGTCCCCTCTAGCATCAACTTGATTATGATACACATATACAATATTTTTATTTTGAAGCAATTCTTTGGCTCTGTCTCTTTTTCTAAATATCTCATCGAATGAAACCGCAATATTTCTTTCATTATAAGATTTCAGAATCTTATCCTTTTGCTCCATACTTGCACATGCCTGTCCGTCAACAGTCACATTCAAGTTTCCATCCACCTGCATCTCTTTATGCGGAAGCAGACTCGCCATTCCAACTGATGTAACAGAAGGCAGGCAACTAATCATACACTCCATCTTCGGTGTACACTTCTCGTCCAATTCCAATCTGCTGAAAAGTTCCTTTGCACACTCATATCGGAAAGCATCGGAAATAATAACAATGACTCTCTGCTTTCCATCGTAGCCTCTAAGATAATGCTTATAGAAATCTTCCTGCTTAGGCAGGTCTGTAGCATTCATTACATCATTTGTAAAATTCTCATTCCACTTCGGTGTTATCTTCTGCAAATATGTATTCGCATAAATATTCTCTACTCTATGCCTTACATCAGAGAATTTACTGTTATCTTCAATCTGGTCATATGCATAATAAAACCATCTATAATATGAATCTATCAGGTATGACTCTTTCTGATAATTTGCAACCAATGTCTTAATATCACTTGAGAACTCCATAAGTGATACAGACTTCATCATCAAATACGCATACTTGATAGTTGTGTATTCATTCTTGTATCTCTCGCTATAATGATATGCCTTAGACATTCTCTGATCAGCTACCTGAGCAATATTAAGTTCATCAATCTGTGCATCTAAGATTTCATCATTTAACTGCTCCAATGCCCAATCAATAATAATGTCATCCAACCCGGCAAAAGCATCACATGCAAAAATGTCAGACATCTGGAGAGAACTGTCTTTTTTCTTCTCCACATCTTTCTTTAATCCATCCTGTATTCTTGTCACAAAACGTAATGACTTATCTATTCTTTCTACAAGTTTGTCATAGACATCCTGATAATTCACATTGTCCATGATATTACGGATAAAGACCACAACATCATTACGCTTCTTAAGAATATAAGTCCTCATTGCTTCCGGAACAGTAGCTTTCAATGTAGATGATGCATAAGTTAATATCATACAAGCAGACAAATCATCTATGTTTGGCTTGTCTGACTTATATCCAAAGAATTTTTCACAAAGTTCCCAGAACTTATCGGTCAATCCATTATCATCCAATGCCTTAAAATACTTCTCATTGTCACCGAGCATCATCTGCTTAACTACTTCCTCAAAATTTGGAGTCTTTACATCCGTGAGTACAGCAATCAAACCAATATCAATTGTCTGAGCATTATAATGGTCAATTCCAAGTTCTTTGAACTTCTCAATACGATGCTTATTCTTCCAAAAATTACCATACTGTGATAAATGCTCCTTAAAGCGATTATCAATGCCAATCTCCTGAGACATCTGCGATACTCTGTCTGTATAATAAGGTGTTGAGTAATAATACATATCTGCGAGAGGATTCTCTGCATCACTTGGCTTTGCAAAGGCTGCATAGACAAGATATTTACTCTCTTTATCCTCTTCATTTAATAAATACTTTGAATAGAGCCAGTTTGTACCATCAAGAATGTGCAGCTTTACATCACCAAGCTGCAGTTCCGATACCTCATCCTCGTATTCACCTTTATCATCAAACCAGAATATGATTCTTGTCTCTGATTTGGCAAATTCTGTATTTAATTGATCCTGTATGTTCTGTAAATCCATATTTCACCTTCTAATCCATTTGTACAGATAGTCTCTGCACAAATTACATCTATTCAATAAGTATGATAATAGTATCCAGTAAGTAGTCACTAATGGATACTAATCGGACACTACCGGATACTTATTGAACACTTTGTATCCGATAGCCTCAAAAAAGTGTCCGATAGTGTCCAATAAAGTGTTCGATAAGTAGTAATGTAATTTTCTGAAGGACACTTTATTTATCGACATTTAACTTACAATCTGAAATATTCTCGGATCATATGTATCGGAATCAACAACGGATACTCTGCAATTGATCCATCGAAGTTTTTTATTTATACTGTCCTGCAATTTCTGCATAATCATCTTTTTAGTCCGTGTTTTTGTACCAAAATCACCTTCCAGAAACAATATTACATATTTCTTTTTTGAATCATTCGAAAAGCTATCTCCTGACAGAAATTGAATATATTCTTTTAATTCATTCAAACACTCTTTTGTATTTCCAAAGGATTTGGCTCCAACCAAAGCTGCTACTGTCATTGCTGTTTTCTGTGCTATTTCAATATCCAGGCTGTCACGTCCCTCCACGTTTACGGATGTATGGGTTGTATTGCGTTTTCGGTTATCCGGAGTAATTCTCCACCGATTGTTACCTTCATCTCCAGTACAATTTTTTACTTCTATAAATGCGATCTTATCTTTAGCAACAGAAATAAAATCAACACCTTTTGCCTCTGGCAACTTATTAAAGTAATCTCGATAAAATTTTGTATCATCAAATTTTATCACTGTATCATTTTCTGCAAACTGAAATTTTAATTTGCTTTCTTCCTTTATGTTATTCTCCATAAATAATCCCCTGTTCTCTATCATACATTGCATCAAACTCCTGCATAATTGCATTATGCTCCAAATCTGATGCTGAATTTTTCATCTCATAATGAACATCCCGCGTTTTTTCATCCCTAAATAATGAAATAAATTTAATATCAAGTTTTTTAGGATTTAGCTCAGAATAAGAGGCTACCATATTAAATTCCTGCTGAATAAAATAATCATGTGTGGAAACAAAAATCTGCACTCCCATCTGAGCTAAAGCTACCATCACCTGTACAATCGGGCGAATCATTTTAGGGTTCATATTCGTTTCCGGTTCATCCCAAAATAAGATAGTATTTTTATTCAAACTTCCAGAAAGAATCATATATATAATCATAGATAGCTTTCTGTATCCATCTGAAAGCAATCCCATCTCAAATTCACCTTCACCTTTTATTTTGAAATAGAATTTTTTGTTTTTCTGGACAATTTGTCCTTTCATAATATCTTCGAGATTACTTAATACCTGATTCTGCTCCGTAGTATTAGGACCTTTTGAAAGTGGTCTGTCTAAAAGCTTTGCAAGATCATAATACATTTCTTCAAAGTCTATATGATATTCATCATATAAAGATACAAAATGCTCTACCGTAGAAATCATTTCTTTTGTAGGAATGTATATAACATCATATTTTTTTGTTTTTTCTTCCTGTATTATAGAAACATCTGCATGATTTTCCTGCCTATTTCCAAATCCAACTGAGATTTTTTGTTTCTTTTCTAAATCAATAGAAAAATCCGTTCGGTTACTTCCCTGTTTTCGGCTTACAAGTCTGCCAATTTTCATTTCATCCGGTCGAAACACCCCTTGGATTTTTTTAACAAAAACCTGTTCTTCCATCTCCTTTGTAAGATTATCTTTGCCTCCACTACTAAGTGGCTTTATCAAAGAATACATCACTTTTAAAAGTGTTGTTTTGCCGGTACTGTTTTCACCGCAGATAATATTGATATTATCTGACCAATTTATTTCAGCATTTTCAAAAGCCATAAAATTATTTAATGTTAATTTTTTGATTTTCATTTTCAATTCACCTCATTCTTTCACTCTATATCTTTGCCAACAAATCAACTTTCAATGCTTTCTTACCTTCCTGTGCCACTTCCACACCTTGGAACTTCGCATAATTTACCTTTACACCATCATCCAAGTCAATCTCGATTCTCTGATTGGCTACATGGGCAATGGCTTCATCATATATCCTCATCTCTGCAAGCTGTTTAGTGTACTTTGTTACCGCCTTTGTAGCTTTCGATTTCTCTGATGCCGATGTCGCATTGTCAATCGTATACTGTGCACTCTGCATTGCAGTCTCCACATATTTCTGTGCCTTATGCAGATAATCAGTTCTTACTCTGCCAACTGTGTCAGCATCATATCGGTGCATGTAAATAAGTGCCTTAAATCCGTTCTGCTTACCACTATCAAACAGCCAATAAATAGGACGTTTACCTGAACCTGTAACAGAATAAGTATTACAATGGTCCTTGAAGAAATCATTTAAGAAATAATTTCTGATCACTTCTCTGCTTGTATTTCCTTTATTACCAAGCGCTTTTGCAATAAAATCAAGATTTGTTTCCAATGATTTCTCACCATATACAATTTTCACCCATTCACAGAATCTTGAAACAATATCATCCGAGAAATATTCTTCATCACAAATAGGAATGATATTATCTTTATCTGGATTGTATGTACATTTCTTCACACCATCATCTGTCTTGTAATAAAAATCACCTATTGGAACGGATGCCCCAGGTGCTCCTGCAAATCCAGTTCCACATCTTGGTGCTGACGCTTCAAAGAAATGCGATTTAAATGGTTGTCCCGCCAAAACAAGTCCTTCCTCATCCAATGAATATCGTCCAAACATACATCCAACAGCATAAGAAACCAAGCTCTTAATATCACGCTGTAAATCTGCTTTACGAACTGTGACATCTTTATCTTCTACTTCTGGTGTCAGTTCATCTTGTAAACCGTAAATATTGATAAAAATGCGATTTAGTTCCTCTTCATTGGCTTTGAGCTGATTGAATCGTTCATTGCATTCATTTTCCCAGCAGGTGTAACATTCTGCCAAATCAATATCTTCCATGTCATCAAATAATGCTCTATTCTTAGAAATAGCAGATACTAAAGGGTGACGTTTAAAATCCCATGAGCTTTCGAATGAATCCCAGTCTGCTATAGATAATTCAATTAGTTCCTTAACAATTTTGTTAATTTGCTCGAAAAATGAATAATTCAAAAGCACTGGTATTCGACCAATATCCCCTGCTTGATAATTAATTGTAGGTGCAATTAACTTCAGTATTGCATTCGCAACTGGTGAATTGCACAGTCCCAATAAATATAAATTACTCTCAGCAGCTTGATAAAATGACATCCCTGCAATATCAGATATATTATGTTCTTTAAATCTAAATGTTGGAGTTCCAGTATTAATTAATGACCATGTACATGAAGGGGTAAACTTCATTTCGTCTGGATAGTCCTGCACATTTCTCTTATCTATCTTTGCTTGTCCAAAAAGTCTTTTACCGCCATACTGCCAATCTACTACATAATCATTATTTCCATACCAACGTCTTGATTCTCCTCCCTTATTATATGGAAACCACTTTAGTCCACTCTTTATCGCCTCATGGCAATCAGATGCATTTGTGCAAAAAGTTGTATAGTTAATCTCTTGCCACATTCTTACAAACGTTTGATTATCACCTGTTTTTACTCCATTTCGAGCAATCGCCATTTGTGACAATGGTACTCCTGTAGAAAAAGCTTTCAGTATTTTTTCTGATGCCCAATATGTAATTGGATTTCCAGGTATCTTATTAAAATTATCCTGATTTACCACATATTTTTTCTTCTCAGATAAAAATAATTCTTCTTTAGCGCTCTGATTATTTGCATCTACTAATCTACTGTAAACACCTCTAAACTTCCTTATATTTTTCTTGCTTAATATAAAACTACTTGTCTGAACGACCTCGCCTGCTATTTCTTCAAACGCTCTAGCTCCTAAATGTGCCATATTTACAATACTTATTTTTTGTAATTTAATACGCAATTTTTCATAACTAGACAAAAACATCCATGAATGCATCGTAATCATAGCTTGATATCCATTTTTCTTAAGCATTTCGCCACAACGTTCAATAAATACAGCAAATAAATCCGCCTTACTATCCGGATAGTTCTTCTTCACAAAATTATTCACTTTTGCACTCAGGTTACTTGTTCCAGCATATGGTGGATTAGTTGCAACAACCTCATACTTCTGTGCCATAACTTTGCCAATTTTAATCAATTGTTTCAACTGCTCTGCAGTCTCATCCAATCCATATGTATCAAAAGAAATCTGGCTTTCTGTATCTGTATTCTCTACAAATTTCTCTAACAGCTCCCAATCATAATCTTCCACATTAAGCAAAGAACCGTATTCCTTTGCGTCATTTAATGTGTTAAGAAGTCCTTCCATCTGCGATACTGCTGCATTCTTCTCTACATCTGTCAATCCAGCACCAAAGTATTTAAGCTGACCACGATTAATGCCATTACTCTCCTGCACAGCATATACATTCGGTTCTATCCCTCTTGTCAGGATTCTTCTGTCATACTGTCTTGCTTTCATCAATACTGCAAAATAACTCAACTGTGCAGCTCTGTCATCTATATCAAGTCCGTATATATTATTTTGGATAATGCTCTGTGCAGCATCTCTCTGTGACCATCCTACATTTTCATATATCTGCATAAATACATCAAATGCATACACCAGAATATGTCCTGAACCCATACAAGGATCAATAAGTTTTATATCTTCCGGTTTTAATGTCGCATACTCTGCCTTTATCTTATCAAGTTCATGCTGCACAGATTCTTCCTGCTCTGCCTCATCCAAATAGTATTTCCATTTGCTCTTAAGTCCTTCATCCGGATGTCCTTCTACCCACATTCTGCCAAGGCTGTTTTCAACCATGTATCGTACAATCCAGTCCGGAGTAAAAAGCTGGGTAACTGCCGGCACTTCCTCTTTCGTGATTTTACCTTTCTTTGCGAATGCTTTATTTTTAGGCTCTGTATTGTAATACTGATATAGCCAGCCTATGATTTCTACCTGTCCTGCTGCCTTACCATCCTCATCAACAGTTGCGATGTTAAAATCTTTCTCATCAATACCATCTACAAGCATACGAATTACATCATCTTCATTCGTAAATGAGATGTTAAGAAGCATTTCGGTATAGTCTTCTGTCTCTTCAAAAAGTCCCGGTAACACTTCATGAAGCATATTACACTGCTTGATAAAAAGCATTCTGAATAAATCATCAAGCCTGTTATTCATCTTGGCATCAATGATTTCTTCTCTCTCTTTATCAGTGAAATCCCAGTCAATATCTGGAGCCATAGTTACCACATCGGGCTCATTTTTCCCTTCTTTTTCGGAAGAAAGCACACGAACTCTTACAGGATACATATAGTCATTCACTTCCATAAAACGGATAGCACAGATTCTGTTAAACCATGTATATGCCACTTCTTCCACTACCGCTTCAAAGCCTCTTGCATGAATCTGGTCTACCAGTTTTTTCCTCTGCTCACACTGTTTTTTGTTAAGTGTTACCTCTGTTCCTGCTGCTGTCTTGTATACCTCAAAATCAGCACCTTTAGTGATTGCTTCACTGCAATTATCCGGTGTGATTCCAAGCATACCCGCTTTATCGGTAACGGATGCTATCAGCTTATTTCTTGCATCTATTGCAAATTTTTTAATTGCATTTTTGTTCATGGGTTTTTGCTCACTTTCTCATTCTAAATTCAAATACTACTTTCTATGATTCCCAATAATTTAAATAAACAACTGGCGTATATCCAGCAACCCTAACACTCTTTTTCCATTCATCCAACCGATTTTTCAACATAATCATATTTAATTTTGATATGTCAGGCTTTCCATCATACATAGGTAGTTTATTTTTTCTTTTTAGAACTATCCAAACTGCTACAGTATTTATTGAGGGCATACTAGGGAATTGTCCATTCTTATACATTTCTAACGAAGCCATTGATTGATCGACAACATAACTTAGTTTTGATGACGTATTGCCAATTTTAACTGCAAACATAGTTTCACTTTTGTATAAATCCATTAATTCAAGTTTTTCTCCTTGAACACTCGTATTTTCTCTATCATAATTTTCAAATCCATAACTCTCTGATAAAACACAATTATACACACGTTCAGCATAATATTTTTTGCTCAATCTATCTTTTATCTGTTTTGAAGTCATTCCATGATACTCTATACTGTCTTTCTCAATTTCATATTTTTTTGAAACATATTCTTTTAATTTGTTATCTGTGAAATCATATTTTGAATCATATATTACATCCAATTCTTTTATTGATTCTTGTAAATATGCAATATAATCAGAATTATACTGATACCACTCTCCTTTAATCAAAACACATTTTCTTTCATCATCAGTAAAATCAATTACTCTTTTTATATTATATGTACATACAATTTGCTCATTTTTCAAACACGCAATTTTAATATTAAAAAATTCTTTTTCAATATTTATTTTGTTAGTTTCAATAAAATGCATAATAGCATCTTTAGTCAGACTCTCGATATTTTCATGAGCTCTTTTATATTTCAAAACAAATGAAGAGTCATTATTATTAAATATCTCTGTCACTCCAATAACATCTAACTCTGATATATTAATACAATCTATATTATCGTTAATTTTTTTAAGTAATCGCTCATCTAAATCAGCTATTAATTCATCATCTTTAACCTTTCCAAAAACAGGTATTTTATTAATAATTGGTTTCTTAAGAGTCATTTCTATATACTCAATAAATTCTATAATACTATCAATATTATTTTGTATTAATTGTGCTTTTATAGAATGTCCTATCTCTATAGTCTCCTTAAATAATCTTTTTTCTTTTCCGGTATCCATTCTTGCTTTTATTTTCGCATATGACTCGCCGCTCTCATATGATAAATTACTATAATCGACAAAAACATTAACTATTTTATTTTTTCTAGAATTTGGGGCTGTTAATGTTGTAGTTTTTATTTCATTAAATGCTATTCTTTTTGCAAATTCAAAAGCAAATTCTACATCACAATATTTATCAACCGAAAAATAGGCAAGACCATAACTTATAACATATATAATGCCATCTGACTCTATTTTTAAAATTGCTCTAGGTGATGAATATATTTTAACTTTATCGCATTCATACTCATCCAATATCCACTGCCAATCAGGTATTTTAGAATCATTTGCACGATACAAATAGGTTCCAACAATATATTTTCTGTCCTTATCATGTAATGATTTGTATTCTTGCTCACCTATAAATTCATATTTATCTTGTAGCAACTGTGTAAATTCAAGTTGTTTATTGTCATCAATTTTATATAAATTCACATATCCCATAATTACACCCCATTCCATCAAAAATTTAACTCAATGTAATAATTGTATTCTCTTCCAATTCTTGTAATAGCCTTTGCTTCATCTCGGCAAGGAACTTATCAATATCCTGCTCTGTCTCTATCGAATATGTTCTAGCTCCTGCTACATTGCTGATAGAAACATTCTTACGTCTCTTTGTCTTTACTTTAGTCGGTACTGGTGCAGGATCAATCGGCTCTTTACCGGGTACTACCGGTGTGACAGGTGGTTCCGGTGCAGGCTGATGGGTCCTCTCATATTCATCTATTTCATCCAAGCATTTGATTTTTAAAGTGTCACTTTCCAGCTTGATATTCTTGATTGCTGCTATATCATTTGATTTTTTCAGCTTATCCCAGATTTCTTCAAACCTCTGATTGATACGAGGACGGAGTACTTCCGCAAATGACTTAGTATCCAATACTTCTTTCACTTTAAGGAAGTCGTCATGTACTAATGGATCCATGATAGCTGCTTCCTTTTCAAGCAATCCCATATGAAGCTCTTCAAATCTCTTATTTAATTCCGGTAATCTCTGAATTTTACCGAAAGGCTTGCCGTCCTTCACGATAGTCTCTATCTCTTCGACTACTTTTAATAACTCCTGGTCACTTACATAAGTCTTACTGTTTCCAAAATATGCAAGGTTCTTTACTGCCTCTTCAAAAATCTTTCTCTGGTCTCCCTTAAAGAAATCAAATACAGGTGCAGTATCTTCTGCATCATCAAGCAGGTCATCTCTCTTCTTATCTACTGTCTTGAAGAACTCTGTAGGCTCATTGATATCAAGGATTTCAGTAAGTCTCTTTCTTGCCTCTTCCATCAGTCGCTTACAAGGATATTTTGGATTGATTCTGTACTCTACAAGGATGTCATCGTATACTTCAACTTTATCCTTCGCTCTGCTCTTGAAGCTGCTCATAATTTTGTCATCATCATCACTGGATACAGTAAATCCGAAGTAATCCTTCATAACTTCTTTTGCAGAGCGAATCTGTCCATCAGTTGCTCTTTCTCTGATGTCTATCAGGAGTTTCTCTACATACTCTCGCTTTGTAATATATCTGACCAGTTCATCCTGATTCGTTGAAAGTAATGACAAGCTCTGACTGTTAAGAGTAAGAGACACTCTTCCCAGCTTGAACAGCATTGCTACAAGCCACTGCACATCCTTTGGATCAAATCCATAAGGTGCTGCACCAAACTTATCCTGTAGTGACTTGAGGGATGTCTTCATATGTCTGGCATTATTTAAGCCAATTACCTGCACCACTTCCTCTAAAGCAAGCTTATTCGGTGTGGTATCACTTGTGCCAAGGAAACTCATCTGACCATCGCTGTGTTTAAAGATGGCACTGATATCTGAAAGCTCCGGTGCTGTCTCCATATAGGTAAGCTTATTGTATTTCATTGCTACGAGCTTACCGAGTGCTTCATTGATTCTTGTTGCCGGCTCCTTAGCTGAAATGGTTGCCTTATCGCCATTTACATAGATATCAGCATTTTTTAATGCATCCTCAATAAAGATTCGGATTCTGTCCTTCTTCTCAATACGCTCATCCTCTTTTGCCCTGCGGATGCTGTCAAAGCTGCCTCTGGCTCCGGACGCATTTTTATTAAGGAATTTATATATCTTGATGGATTCTGTAATCTCATCAAGGAATGTACTGTCATTTGGCAGCTTCACAATCACACTGCTTTCCTGTGCTGAGAGCAGACGAAGTGCAGAGTCTGCATAATCTCCGCCATAAGGTGTAATAACTGTCACTCCGATATCGTTAGACTGATTGCCCTTGAAGAATCGGTCATCCACCTTCTGGTTGAATGGGAATAAGTAACGACTGCTGTAACGGTATTTCTTCTCTGTATAGATTTCCTCGAAGATAACTGTAGAAGCCTCTCCGATGATTTCTCCCATCTCTACTGACTCATTGTTGATGGCATTATTGATTTCCTGCTCCTCGTTTGTCAGAAAGATGTATATTTCACCATTCTTCTGTACAAGTGTCTCTTTAATCAGTTTCTTTAATGATTCTTCAATCTTAGAACGGACTTCAATCCTCTCATCATCAATATTTGAAATCATAAGCGTAGTCAGGTTGTCCACATTTGCCTTAATTTCCTTGACATATTTAATCATAAAGAGAACTTTCAAAAGCTCTACATCGAACTCATCAAGCTTGCTATTATTTTCCGCATCTGAGATTACCTGACTGTGCTGGTGATCAATAAACTTATGCAATGGATCGTAGAAGAAGCTAAACGGAACCAATACTCCATCCTCTTTATCCATTACTCTGATTGCCGACTCCTGAAACAGTGCAAGCATAGAACGTGACTGATCAGACAGATGCTTTCCACTTGCGCCATGTGTTCTGACCGCAGTAAGTACCTGTCCTAAAAGATTGAACTGATATGGTATGAACGGATAGCAGTCTGCGAAATCCGCCTTATCTGCATACAGCTTCTTGTCCGCTGTATCCGCTGTAAATGTTATAAGATTCTTGATAATTGATTCTTTCTGCTCATAGAGAAGTCTAAGCGTCTGTGTTGCTGTCTCATTCTTTGCAAGCACACGCTTACGAATTACTTCATCAACATTGGATGCCGAAAGAGAAAGTCTCGTATCAAAACGTCCCTGAATCTTAGAGAAGTCATTTCCCTTTGTCTTTGTAATAGAGTCAATATCCTCCTGACTCGTTACGATAACCCATGCCTTACCTTTGCAGGCTGTTCCAAGATCTTCTACAATTGTCTGGAGATTGAGCATAAGCTGTGTATCATCTGCAATATACTGACCGATTTCATCCACTAAGAAGATAACATGATGATTCGGACCTTTTTTCGCACAATATTCCTGCACAAGTGATACAAACTTCTCGATACTGAGGTCATAGCTGCCCTTTGCATTCTTGCACCAGTTGCGGGCTGCTTCCTCACTCATGAAATCCATCTCGACTAATGTCTTTACTACTTTATCCTGAATAACTGCAAATGCCTGTCTCTTTTTCTCCCAAGGTGCTCCTGCATTCGCTTCGAACTTCGCTTTGAACTCTTCAAATCTGCCCTCGTTATCCAACTGGCGCTCAAATTCTGCGAGATAAGGTATTGAACCACAATATCCCTGCATCTCATTGAACACCTTCATAAACACTTCAACGATAGCCTCCTTACCTGAGCCTACCTTCGCTGAGCCTTTTGAATCAATATTAAAAAGCATGACATCTGACTCAATTGTTCCAGCCTTTGTCATCTCTGCAATAAGCATCGGATCTTCAATTTTTTTACCATCTGTAAAATACTCAATGGCTCTTTTACCTTCTACTGTGCTGTTTTTCAATAAATAAGACAGTATTTTCAGGAAGTGAGATTTACCACTTCCAAAGAATCCGGAAATCCAGACACCCATCTTATCTGTATATCCGTCTACACCCTTTTCATAATTGTTGAAGAAGTCTCTGAAATGCTTCAGAAGTTCCTTAGTCACTACATATTCATCTAATTCCTGATATACATTTTCTTCATCCGACTGACCTACTTTAATAACGCCCTTGATGTCACGGTCAATCTGCTTTTCAAACATATTTTTAATCTGCATTATACTTCCTCCTCTACACCAGACGGAATGCCCTGTAATAGTTGTGTGAATCCATCGTTCCAAATAATTTTAAATCCTGTCCGCTATACTCTCCCGGATAAAATAGCACTACCGGCACACTGTCAAGTACCTGATGCAGGTTATTTAAGATGTTGTGGCTTGCTATTATCGGATGGCACTTGCCTACTCCGGTAAGAAATACCACACTGTCTGCCAAATCTTCCTGCAATATTCTTGATATGATTAGATTCTGCTCATTTGTCTCATCCAGTCCCAATGTTTCTATAAGGCTGTCTGCCATTTCAAAAAATCCATTCTCTTTTTCCAAATCGAAAAATACTTCCAGATAACCTTCCTCCTGCAGTATCTCGACCATCAGGTGAAACAGGTCAAACTCAACTATTCTGAAATCTTTGTTTCCGTTATTTATTCTATCCTTAAGGTATGCTATATGATTTCTCACATACAGCTCTTCTCTTGGATCATAATCGAATATATAATATCCAACTTCATTTCCAAGTCCTTTATTCTCTCTAAACGACTTCTCTGATATTTTGTCTTCTATCTGATTCAGTCTATCATCCAAACTTAACTTTGCCATGCTCAGACTCCTTTAACTGCATTGATATATGCATCCATCCCATTACTGTGAAGTAGTTCCTCTATACGATAATTAACAAGAGCGTGTCTGATTACCCTTGTCTTTGTTGATTCAATCAATCCCGCATCTGCAAGATTCTTCATATAACAATTCTTGAGTTTCTTAATTCCTGATTCTGACCAGCCTGCTACTTCCTCACTTTGAGCTGCCTTATCGTCAAAGAATCCATTTATATCTCTATCTTCTATCGTCTTTTCTCCAAGTATTACCTTGCCACGATACACATCATATACAAATTCAAAAAAGAGCTTATCTGTATTCATAATTGCAATCAGTGTCAGCAGTTTTGCATTTTCATTATCCACTTTAACCAAAAGCTCTACTGCTCCATCAGGCAATGACGAAAGCCGATTATATACATAATTGAATGTCCTCCGTAATCTGGTCTCATTTCTAAGCTGATAAAGATTCTCACCAATTACCTTATCCTTTATTTCATCCTTCGACATACCTGCTGCCATAAGTTCTGCTGTCTGTTTAGTCTCTACAAATGCAAATACCTGAGACACCATGCCTGCACTATAGTTCATTGTTTCCACCATCCTTATTCTTTTCATAGTGGATAATGTCACCAAAGTCGCAGTCTAACTCATCACAGATTTTCTCCAAAATATTCATAGAGACCTTTTCTCCTTTTGTCATCTTGGCAATCGTACTGCTACTTATTCCGAGATTATTAATCAAGTCCACTTTCTTCATATTTTTATCAATTAACAGCTTCCACAATCCGTTATATGATATTGACATATACATACCTCTTGTCTTTCATAATCACTGTCTGTATTACTATCTATAATAGCAAATCCCATTGTGACCATTTTACCATATATAATGCACAATATCAATAATATTATGAATAAATGCTTCGTTATGTCGAACTTTATTTTTGAGATTATTTATTAAAAGGCAGAGTGTATATTTTACCAAATTCTACACTCTGCCAAATAGCTATGTTAAACTCCCCTTTCTAAACACCTGCCACCTGCAGGTGATACTGCTTTATGATTCTCTGCGCAACCATCCTATTCAAATGATTATTTACCGCTACAGTATTTGTTCCATTTGAATACATAAAGTGTGAACCCTTGCATCTTTTATATTCATATCCATTCGCTACCAGTATTTTCTTCATCAGTCTTGCGTCTATAATCATACTGTCCACCTACCCTTTCCAGCTTTATCATGATATTCCGCAATATCACTGGCCCATGTGTCATCCAACTCCACACTGCACGCTCTACTTTTTGTGACACCTCTGACAGCTCTTCCAACAGCTTCGTAATTGAGTGCTACTCCATCATGATCATTCTCATATGTTACTGACCTGTTTCTTTCAATACCAATTTTTTCAGCTTCTTTGCCTGCATCAATATTTGCTCCAAGGAATAAGAACTCCCAGCCACACTCTTTCTTGGCTTCAATCATTCGCTTAATGTCATTGTAATTAAACTCTGTACTGGAATTTTCTAATCCATCTGTAGTGATTACAAACAATACTTTTCCGGCACGATGTTCCTCCGGCAAATGTTTCTGCACATTATCAATTTTGTTAATTGCCTGTCCTACTGCATCAAGAAGTGCTGTACAACCTCTGACGTAATACTCTTTATCCGTCAACGGCTGAACTGCATCAATCGGGAAACGATCATGAATGATTTCCACTTCATCATCAAAGAGAATTGTAGTCACATTAACTTTTTCTCCTTCTTTTTTCTGCCTCTCTATCATCCCGTTAAACCCGCCGATTGTGTCGCTCTCCAGTCCACCCATTGAACCACTTCTGTCCAAAATAAAAACCAGCTCTGTTAATTCCGCATTCATGTGATTTACCTCCTTCGGTTTATTGTAATCACATTATATCTACGAAACTAACAGAGCTGGTCGCATGATAGGCGACAATTTCATATCTCCAACCCTCTATTTTCTTTTTTCATAACCGGGGCAGTTTGCAGAACTGCACCATTTATCATATTTGGAACATATTCCTCTACCTGAAAAATGCACGCAGTTCTTTCCAAGTCTTCCTGTTTTCTTAACTTTGTAAAAACCGCCTGCACTATTTTTTACATGAAGTACGCTTTTTCCTCCGTCGTACATCCGCTTCTTCTTTTTTTGCATATACTTCACCTACTCAAAAATTGGCTGTCCATAAGCATCTAATATCTCATTAATTTCAAACATATCGTATATCTTATTCTGTAAGAAATAAGCTACGATAATATCCGTCTTTGAACTTCTTGAAAACGCAAAGCCTGCTGAATTTAGAAGATCCTTCGCTTCGTCAATAGATAGTTCTAATGCTATTGCAAACGCAAGCACAGTCTTCTTATTTGGCGTATAATTCACATCTTTTCTGATTTTTGAGAAATGTCTTCGATCCACATAAGCTTTATTATATGCTTCAGAATCAGTCATCCCTCTCTCATCAATTAAACGCAATAGTCTTTGGGAAAATGTCTCATCCATCTGCCCCATAAGGCTTTCTATATTACGGTTTGTTGCCAATGTCGAAGACATAGAGTCAGTTGCTTTCGTTTTCTGCATACTTTCAACATCAAACGATTCTACGGCACTTTCATCTATCTCAATATCTGTATCTTCTTCGGCATCACATTTTTTTGTTGCCTTTTTCTTTCTAAATTCCGAGATTCTATCAAATATAGACTTCATTTCTTTATCCAGTTTAATATCATCCGGCTTGTCTATGTAATATTTATCTATGTATTTTCCGACTGATTCATATAATTTCTGGTCTCTCATTTCTGACTCCTTCATCTATATCATATTTTCTGTATCTTGCTTCCTTATCCTGTCTAATATTATATCATTACGGCTTCTTTTTTTCACTATTTGCCTGCCATACTTGCCAATCCTCGTCAAATTCATCCATTGCGTCATCCACACCATCGGCTTTTTCCATCACTTGCCATCTCAAATGAATACTCATATACTTTTTTGCCAGACCTCAAAAAACGTTCTCTTACCATAATCTCACTCATATAATTCTCCTTCCACATAATGAATATATAAGTAATACTAATAAATCGACTCTTTGAAATATATGACCTGCGAGGCATAAAATATAACCGGAATTAGTATTCCAAGTCGCCATAAACAATTATTTTTGTCAAGCTGCGTCGCCCAAGTCGCCAATATTTCACTTTCCACGTCGCCAATAATTAAATATGGCGACTTGAGGGCAGCGTGCAGCTATTTTTACACCAAATCCAGAAAATGAGCTAAAAAAAGAGACCCATACCATAAATGATATGAGTCTCCAAAAAGCCTATAAAATCAAGCTTTCTATTTAGAACTTACCAGCCTTTGCAGCTTCCTCAACAGAAACGGCAACTGCTACTGTAGCACCAACCATTGGGTTATTACCCATTCCGATAAGTCCCATCATCTCAACGTGAGCCGGAACTGATGAAGATCCTGCGAACTGTGCATCTGAATGCATACGTCCCATTGTATCTGTCATACCGTATGAAGCTGGTCCTGCTGCCATGTTGTCTGGGTGAAGTGTACGTCCTGTACCACCGCCTGATGCTACTGAGAAGTACTTCTTGCCCTGCTCGATACACTCTTTCTTGTATGTACCTGCTACCGGATGCTGGAAACGAGTTGGGTTTGTAGAGTTTCCTGTGATAGAAACACCAACATTCTCGTGATGCATGATTGCAACACCTTCCTGAACATCATCTGCACCGTAACACTTAACTGTTGCACGGAGTCCGTCTGAGTATGCATGCTCAGATACGATGTTGAGCTTAGCTGCCTTGTAGTCATACTGTGTCTCTACGAATGTGAATCCATTGATACGTGAGATGATCTGTGCAGCGTCTTTTCCAAGTCCGTTAAGGATAACACGCAGTGGTTTCTGACGAACCTTGTTTGCCTTCTCAGCGATTCCGATAGCACCCTCAGCGGCTGCGAATGACTCGTGACCTGCTAAGAAACAGAAGCACTCTGTCTCCTCCTCGAGGAGCATCTTTCCAAGGTTACCATGTCCTAAACCTACCTTACGGTGATCAGCAACTGATCCAGGGATACAGAATGCCTGAAGTCCCTCTCCGATTGCTGCTGCAGCGTCTGCTGCTCTTCTACATCCTTTTTTGATTGCGATTGCTGCACCAACTGTGTATGCCCAGCAAGCGTTCTCGAAACAGATTGGCTGGATTTTCTTTACCTGATCGTAAACATCAAGTCCAGCGTCCTTTGTAATCTTTTCAGCTTCTTCGATTGAGCTGATACCATAGCTGTTAAGTACAGCATTGATCTGGTCTATTCTTCTTTCATATGATTCAAATAATGCCATTGTCGTTCTCCTTTCCTCTTATTCCTGTCTTGGATCGATGATCTTAACAGCACCCTGCTCTGGAGTTACACGACCGTATGATCCTGAAGCTTTCTCCCAAGCTGTGTTGGCATCATCACCCTTTTTGATAAAATCTGTCATTTTTCCAAGAGAAACGAACTGGTATCCAATTACTTCATCGTTCTTGTCAAGAGCGATTCCTGTTACATAGCCCTCAGCCATCTCAAGGTAACGAACTCCCTTTGCCTTTGTTGCGTACATTGTACCAACCTGTGAGCGAAGTCCCTTTCCTAAATCCTCAAGTCCTGCTCCAACAGCAAGTCCATCATCAGAGAATGCAGACTGTGTACGACCGTAAACGATCTGTAAGAATAACTCTCTCATAGCTGTATTGATGGCATCACAAACTAAGTCTGTGTTTAATGCCTCAAGAATTGTCTTACCCTGTAAGATTTCTGCTGCCATAGCTGCAGAGTGTGTCATTCCTGAGCATCCGATAGTCTCAACTAATGCCTCTTCAATTACTCCATTCTTTACATTGAGTGAGAGCTTGCAGGCACCCTGCTGTGGTGCACACCAGCCTACACCGTGTGTAAATCCTGAAATGTCCTCAATTTTCTTAGAATGAACCCATTTTCCTTCTTCTGGAATAGGAGCTGGCTCATGTTTTGCGCCCTTAGCTACAGGACACATGTTTTCAACTTCCTTAGTGTAAATCATCTTAAGACTCCTTTCGTTATGGTTTTAACATACCCGATTTATTCTCTCATATTTTTTGTCATAAGTCTAGAGTATCATCGACAAAAAACAACAAAAATACAATATTTTTTCAAACAACATTACTATTTTTTAAAAACTACGTTGTCCTTGTCCTTAAAAATGTGGTTTGCAGGGATGACTCCGCGTACTCTTGAAAGCGGATATATGTTTGAATTTCTTCCTATTACTGTTCCCGGATTGAGCACTGAGTTGCAGCCCACCTCCACATGGTCACCGAGCATAGCGCCGAATTTCTTGCGACCGGTTTCAATCTCCTCTTTTGTATCGTAAACATCCTTTACGACTACAAGAGTCTTGTCACTCTTTACATTTGATGTAATAGAGCCTGCGCCCATATGTGATTTGTAGCCCAGGATTGAATCTCCTACATAGTTGTAGTGTGGCACCTGTACTGAATTGAAGATGATTACATTTTTAAGCTCTGTGGAGTTACCTACTACTGAGCCCTTTCCTACAATTGCACTGCCACGGATAAAGGCACACTGTCTGATTTCTGCGTCCTCACAGATGATGAGCGGACCGTGCAGATATGCGCTGTCAAATACTGTTGCGCTCTTTGCCACCCAGATATCCTCGCCTCTTTTCTCATAGATTTCAGGGTCGAGTGTTGGTCCGAGCGCCTTGATGAAATCACTTATTCCGGCAAGTGCCTCCCATGGATAAGTGAACTGCGATAAATACTCCTTTGCGATTGTTTCATCCAGATTATAGAGGTTTGTTATTTTTGCGTTTTCCATTTTCTATGTCCTTTCTTTTAATTATGTGAAAAATTATTGACTATTGTTTTAACTGTCATTTTAATATTTAAACTTAAATATGAGCATTAAACATAAATATAAAAAATCATATTAATTATAGATTTAATAATTAATTATAAGCAGTGCTACTCACCGAACAGCTCATGTGCCGCCGCAAGTGCCGCCTCCGACACATCATCTGCCTGTGCACTATCAGCTGCCATCTCAAGACCAGCCAGAAATTCCTCGGGGATTCCCATCTCATCCATGGTTGTATTATTCATGGTTGTCTCATCCGGAACATCATCTGCCGTGCTCTGCACTTCTTCCTCCCCCGGGTTATCGAAATCAAATGATATCTGGTCATTTTCAAACTTAAGGCATGTATCGAATACATTTCCCGCCTTGGAGGTGAAGCCTCTGACCTTCTTTTTGGTCTTTCCTGTGGTAAACAGCTCCGTGAGGATTTCCTCTGAAAGCTCCACCTTTGCCACAGTATGCCAAACATTGAAGCCGCACTCACACTCATATTTCCACTGTGTCTTTTTGAGAGGTCTGCCACACTTTGGACAGAGTACATTGGTCTCGATTGGCTTTGGTTTTTCGGGGAAATCAAAGGCTATATCTCCGTCCTCTGTGAGCTTTAGCGGTGCGTCAAACTTCATGCCTGTCTTTGAGACAAATCCTGATATAACTTCTGTCCTTTTCTTTGTCAGAAGCTCCTTAAGGACTGATTCCTTTATCTTGACGCTTGCAACCTTGCCCACCATAAAGCGGCAGCTCTCAGGATCATCACGTCTGTTGTTCTCGCATACAAAGCCAAACGGCGCCACCTGGATTTTGCCTCCGCACTTCGGACATACTACATCCTTCACTGTCTTTGGCTCTACATGGTCAAAATCAAACTGGACAGAGAGCTTCTTGTTTTCATCCTCCTTAAGCACCAGGCACGCATCGAAGCGTTTCCCGCTTTTAGATTTAAAGCCTCGTATGGTCTCGGTCTTTTTATCATTAAGAAGCTGCTTTAAGTTTGCGGCTGTGATTGTCTTTCCCGCAATCTGTCCCACCGAAAATCGGCAGCTTCCCGGCTCATCACCCTTGTAGTTCACACATCCATAGCCAAACGATGTCTTTTTTATCTGACCACCACAAAGCGGACAGACAACATCCTTTATGATTTCATCCTCCACATTGTCAAAGTCAAATGCTACGACGGTGTGCATTTTCTCACTGCCCTCTGTGACAGGCTCCTTCTTTAACATAAGACATGCGTTAAAGCGCTTTCCCGATTTTGATTTAAAGCCCTTTATCGTCTCAGTTCTGCCGTTTGCCATGAGCTCTAAAAACTGTACCTGTGACAGCTGCTTGTCTGCTATCCTTCCAACGAAGAAATGGCAGCCATCCTCTGTCTGTCTGTTATAGTTTGCACATCGGTAGCCGTATGGTGACACATATATATCGCCTCCACAGTCCGGGCATACAATACCCTCGACCTTTTGCGGCTTTACATTTTCAAAATCAAAGGTGGCTGATACCTTGTTCATCTGTTCATCCTTGTTGAGCTTTAAGCATGCATCAAAGCGCTTGCCGCTCTTCGACTTAAAACCACGGATTGTGTCGGTGATTCCTTCTTCAATCAGTTTTTTGACCTGTTCCTCCGGAATATCAAGTCCTGCCACCTGTCCGATATTAAAATTACATCCTGATTTATCATTTTTGTAATTTGCGCAGCCATAGCCAAACGGTGTGGTCACTATCTCGCCGCCGCAAACCGGGCACTTGACACCTATCTTTCGTCTGGCCGCCGCACCTCTGGCATTTTTACCTGCAAAGCTGCTGATGCGGTCTGCAATCTCAGAGCGCAGATTCTGCTCAATCATCTTTTCTGTCTCTTTGCGGATAAAGCTCTCAAGCTTTCCCCTGTATTCCCAGAAATCCACCGTGCCCCTTGTAATTCCGTCCAGTCCCTTTTCCCAGTTGGCTGTCATCTTTGGATTAAGAAGTGCCGGAACTGTCATGTATACGACCTCAAACACCATCTCGCCAAGGCTTTCGGGTGTGAGTATCTGTGTCTTTTTGTTCAGATTAAGATATCCTATACGGACAAGCTTCTGGATTATCTCCGCTCTCGTTGCTGAGGTGCCTATTCCTGAGCCCTTTATCTGCTCACGAAGCTCCTCGTCCTCGATAAGCTGTCCTGCATTTTCCATGGCAAGCACCATGGAGCCTGATGTATAGCGCTTTGGCGGAGATGTCTTACCAAACTTGATATTATAGCCTTGGGATGCTATCTCATCACCCGCCTTTAGCTTATCGGCAAGCTCAAGCATCACCTTGGGATTTACGACTATCTCATCATTGCTGCCGTTTGCTGTACTGTTTTCATCTGTACTATCTGCAGTTTCAGTGTTTTTACCAAGTATTCGCGCGTTTGATTCCTCAAACGACTTCTTTTTCGGCGGATTCGCCACCTGTAAATAGCCCTCGCTCTTTAGTACCTTTGATGATGCAAAAAAACTTTCCTTATCCACATCTACGACAAGCTTCACATTCTCATACTCTGCCGGTGGATAAAAAATACTAAGGAAACGCCTGACAATCAGCTCAAATACTGCTCTTTGAAGCGATGTAAGCCCCGAAAGCTCTGTAAGCTGACCTGTCGGAATGATAGCATAGTGGTCTGTTACCTTGCTGTCATCCGTGTACTGCGTATCAGCTATGTTGGCATATAGCCTCTTTTGCATAATATGCTCCACAAAGTCTGTTGTCGGTTCAAAACCTTTAAGCTTGCTTATATTTTTTCCAATCTCCTTTGCCACAGCGCTTGAAAGCACCCTGGCATCTGTTCTGGGATAGGTGGTGAGCTTTTTTTCATACAGATCCTGAGCCACCTGTAATGTCTCATCAGGGCTGATTTTAAACTTCTTTGAGCACTCTGCCTGCAGCTCCGCCAGGTTGAAAAGAAGAGGTGCTCTTTTTTTAGCAATATTCTTAACTATAGATTTAACTTTTGCCTGTTTGCCGTTTAATTCTTCAATTAAAGCGAGTGCATCTTTTTCCTCTTTGAAGCCGTTTTCCTTGTATAAAAGCGGTGATTCAAAGTACCTTGATCCTTCTACAGCCTTCCACTCTGCCTCTACACCGGCATCCGTAAACCTGCCGATTACCCTGTAAAACGGAGTCTCCTTAAAGTTTCTGATTTCGCGCTCACGGATTACTACCATTCCAAGCACACAAGTCATCACTCGTCCGACCGCGATTGCCGTGTACGAGCGTGTACCCGCTGCATCGTTTAGCAGATTGCCGTATTTGACCGACATGACACGCGAAAAGTTGATGCCCATCGCATAGTCCTCGATGGTACGCATGATGCCGCTCTTTCCGAGGTTTGCATACGCACTCATCGGCTTTGCCTCTTTTATGCCTCTTAGTATTTCCTCCTCGGTCTGCGAATCTATCCAGACTCGAAGCTCCTCCATGCCTTCCCTGACACCACCAAAGTTTCTGATATTCTCCTCGATGGTCTGTCCTTCTTTTCCGGCATCACCTGCCCAGTAAACTCTGTCAATGTCCTCTCTCTGCAAAAGAGCGTGCACAATATTGTACTGCTTGCGCACGCTGTCTATCACATCATATTTGTATTCCTTTGGCAGAAACGGCAGATCCTCAAGACGCCATTTCTTGTATTTCATGTCGTAGGACTCAGGGTAGACCAGCCCGACCAGATGTCCCACGCACCATGAAATCACATATTCTCCATTTTCTATATAACCATCATTGCGTCCGCTCACCCGCAGCACCTTCGCAAATTCCTGTGCCACGGATGGCTTCTCTGTTATTATCAGTGATTTTCCCATAAGCTCCTCTATAATTCATTCATGTTGATGAGCTTGAATCTAGGGTCTCTGACTACATAGCTTTTCAGTGCAGTTTCAAAATCCGTTGCCGAAAACAGATAATAGTCATCAGATGTAAGCCTTGCCTGCTCCATAGCCATAGCCATATTCTCGCACATATCCATGGTCATCATTGGCTTGTCCCAGTTGCAGAAGCCGATGATGCTCCTTCTATCCTCACTCTGAGCCACGATGTCTATGCGGCCTGTCTTTCCAATCCATGTACCCACACGCTTTATGGTAAACGGAAGCTGTCCCATCTGATTTAGTATAAGCAGATACTCTGTGCAGACCTCCCTGAAATATCTCTCAAGATACGCATCAAGCTCTTTTTCTATATATGTATCATAAAACTCTTCCGGTGAAAGCAGATACAGATTAGACATATTCGGATAAACAAACTTAAACCAGAAATTAACAAATGTGTCTTTTATCTGATATACGCCCTTCTTTGCATTTTCCCATCCGCCGGTCTCAAATGAAACTACTTTTTCCACGATATTGAAGGTGGCAAGATTTTTTAAATATACGCTGATTTTGGCACGTGAAAATCCTGTCGCATGGAAAATATCATTGAGCTTGTTCTCACCTCTTGCGATTGTTGCAAGTATTGTGCTATATGCAGAAAGCTCTCGAAGCTCTGCGGATATAACAGCATCCGCCTCACCATACAGTGCTCCCGATGGTGTCAATACGAGCCTGCATATATTATCCTTAAAGGATTTAGCTGCATCCCACTTATCCAGATATGCCGGAACTCCACCGATTGCTCCGTAAATTCTCACGATTTCCGCGATCGGAAGACTTTCAAAATGTCTTACAACCTCAAGGAAATTGAGCGATTCAAGCTTCATTTCGGCTCCCTTAAACTGCTCTGCTGCCTCCTGTGTAGCCCAGACTGTAGATGATGTGGCAAGTATTATAAGTACAGGCCCCGGATACAGCTTGTGCTTTTTAAGCTTTGCAACTGCTTCCATAAATGATGTATCCCTCTTTGCCACAAACTGTGCCTCATCGATTATCACGACAAGCTTGGAAGGGTCTCCTGATTTGATTCTCGCGAAGTACTCCTCATATGTCTGTCTGCTCAGGCTCACCTTGTACTGACGGCTTATCTCCTCCCCCATCATCTCAAGCTGATGCTCAGGCGATGCCTGTCTGCATCTGTAGTAAAAGAATTTCTTTCCGTCACAAAATTCCTTTATGAGCTCCTCCTTTTGACAGCCTCTCCTTCCGTAGAGCACTACGAGCTGGTTACCCGACTCTTTATAGAGCTGCTCAAGTTTCTCTAAATCTGTGTGTTTTGCTTTCATAATATTCCTCCAAAATAATCAACTGGAAATATTATATCACAATTTAACACATATACAAATAGATTTTAATTATAATTTCCGAGCTCCTATTGTAGCTTTCACTTTATTTCTGACAAACATATAGCAGATAACCTGCATGATGATTGTCGCTATCCATGAACCGGGATATGATATAAACAGGAAAAACAGCGACCTGTGGCTTGGAAACAGACCATATATCCAGATGATTCTGACTCCGACTGTTCCTATTATAGAAAGTATCATAGGTACAGTTGAGTATCCCATTCCTCTTAGTGCTCCCGGAAAAAGGTCCATGATTCCGCAGAGGAAATACGGGATTGTTGTAATCGAAATAATCTCAAGTCCTGATTTAATTACCTCGCTATTACTTGTATATATGCCAAGTATCTGTGTTCCAAATATGTATGAAGCACTTCCCATCACAAGTGCTACCGCTGTCGTGAGAAACAGACAGTCTATCAGTACCCTGTCCATTCGCTTTTGTTTTCCTACCGCATAGTTCTGGCTCGTGAAGCTCATGCAGGCCTGTGTGATTGAGTTGACAGATACATACAAAAAGCCAAGTATATTGTTTGCCGCCGTATATCCAGCCATGGCTATTGAGCCAAAGGAATTGACTGATGACTGAAGCATGGCATTTGAGATATTTATGACTGTGCTCTGTATGCCGGCCGGGATTCCCACCTGAAATATCTGAAGCATATATTCCTTATCAATCGCAAACTTATTAAAGCAGAGCTTATAGCTGGTATCTGCTTTGCTAAGACAGTATAATACAAGCACACAGGATACAAACTGCGAAACAATTGTACCGATTGCAACACCTGCAACACCCAGTTTGCACACTATTACAAAAAACAGATTGAGCAGTGCATTGATACAGCCTGAAATAATCAAAAAGATAAGCGGTCTCTTTGTATCACCGACAGCACGCAAAATCGCCGCGCCATAGTTATAAAGCATAAAAAACGGCATACCGCAAAAATAAATCCTCATATAAATAGTAGAAAGACCTATGACATCATCCGGTGTACCCATGATTTCCAGCGCACCCCTTGCAAAAATAACACCGACCACACCCATCACAATACCACTTATGAGTGCAATCATAATAGCGGTGTGCACCGTCTTAGACATCTCCTCATCCTTGCCTGCCGCATAAAATCTGGCAGCGAGCACATTCGCACCAAGCGATATACCCATAAACAGATTGACAAACACATTGATAAGTGCCGTAGTAGAGCCAACCGCCGCAAGTGATTTGCTGCCACTAAACTGTCCCACGACAATAATATCCACCGCATTAAACGCTAACTGTAAAATACCCGAAATCATAAGTGGCAACGCAAATGAAATAAGCTTATCCATTATTGAACCGTTAACCATATCAATTTCATACTTATTATTCTTCACTTATCTCTACCTCTTAAAAAATATTCTCCTCAGCCTATCTATTTTACCACGATAAAATATAAATTCAAGCGTAACAATTAAGCCCCCCCCCGAGAATAATAAAACTAACAAAAAAGAGTCCCCTTTAAGGGACTCGACTTTTGCAAATTAAAATCACAGAGTGAGGATTTTCCGTTCAATACACTACCTTCACCGGAGAGTACACAGTATGTTCCGAAGAAAAAATATGAACTGCCATAACCTATCTGTAAAAAATCCCGTGGCTGACTTCATATTTTTTCTGAGGAATACTACTGTGTGCTACACCGGTGCCCACAGCCCACAAACGGAAAATCCGCCCTCATTAATAAATATTCCAATGAATTGCTAAATCTACTTCTTTGTGATGTAACCCTGTGCCTTAAGAAGCTCTGCACAAAGCACTGCTCCACCGGCTGCACCACGTACTGTGTTGTGTGAGAGTCCGACGAACTTCCAGTCATAGACTGTATCCTCTCTGAGACGTCCGACATTGATTCCCATACCATGCTCATAATCCACATCAAGTGCAACCTGAGGACGATTATCCTCTTCACAGTATCTGATGAACTGCTTTGGTGCGCTTGGAAGCCCAAGCTCCTGTGGTACTCCGCTGAACTTCTCGAGTGCCTCGATGAGCTGCTCCTTTGTAGGGTTCTTTTTGAACTTGACAAATACAGCTGCTGTATGACCGTTTAATACAGGAACACGGATACACTGGCATGTGATAACCGGTGACTCTGCAGGAACAATCTGTTTCTTCTCATCATCCACATATCCCCAGAGACGAAGTGGCTCTTTCTCAGATTTCTCTTCCTCTCCACCGATGAATGGAATGATGTTTCCAACCATCTCAGGCCAGTCCTTGAATGTCTTTCCGGCACCTGAGATTGCCTGATATGTTGTAGCAACAACCTCATATGGCTCAAACTCTTTCCATGCTGTAAGAACCGGAGCATATGACTGGATTGAGCAGTTTGGCTTTACTGCTACGAAGCCTCTCTTTGTACCGAGACGCTCCTTCTGATATTTGATAACCTCCATGTGCTGTGGGTTGATTTCAGGTACAACCATTGGCACATCAGGTGTCCATCTGTGGGCACTATTGTTTGAAACTACAGGAGTCTCTGTCTTTGCGTAGTCCTCCTCGATCTTCTTGATCTCGTCCTTTGACATATCAACGGCTGAGAATACGAAGTCAACCTGTGAAGCAACCTCTTCCACCTCATTGACGTTCTTTACGATGATTTTCTTAACTGCCTCAGGCATTGGTGTATCCATTTTCCATCTATCACCAACGGCGTCCTCGTATGTCTTGCCTGCACTTCTTGGGCTGGCTGCAATTGTTGTTACCTCGAACCATGGATGATTCTCTAAAAGAGAAATAAATCTCTGTCCTACCATTCCTGTTCCACCGAGGATACCTACTTTAAGCTTTTCACTCATTACTCTAATCTCCCTATCTTCTATAATTTCTTCGACCATGTCATACACTATACTTTGACATTAAAATCATGTTTTGTCCGTCCGTCGCGTACAACTGTCTTTATAGGAAATATATTACTTGAAACTCTAATGAAAAACAAGGAAAAAACTATATTAAATTAATAATTTTTCTCCCTGTTTTTTATAAAATATGCACAAAAACTACACTTCATCCTGCCAATTTGACTTCATATACTCGTCGTAAACGGCAATTACCTTGTCCATTGATGTCTTTGATGGTGCTCCAACTGTACACCTTGTGCTGACACAGGTCTCCATTGAAATGGCATCAAATACATCCTCCTCAAATACCAGAGAGATAGCCTTGAGCTCGTCGATGCTCATATCGTCGATTGCAATGCCCTTGTCGATGCAGTAAAGCACTATTCTTCCTACAATGCCATGTGCATCCCTGAACGGTACACCCTTTTTAACGAGATAATCAGCTGCATCTGTGGCATTTGTAAAGCCATTGTTTGCACTCTTTCTCATCACGTCCTTGTTAAACTTCATTGTATCAATCATTCCTGTAAAAAGTGCGATACATCCCTTTGCAGTGTCGAATGCATCAAATGCCAGCTCCTTGTCCTCCTGCATATCCTTGTTGTACGCAAGCGGAATACCCTTCATGGTGGTGAGAAGCGACATGAGCGCACCGTATACACGGCCTGTCTTTCCTCTGACAAGCTCTGCTATATCAGGATTTTTCTTCTGTGGCATGATTGAGCTTCCTGTACTGTACGCATCGTCAATCTCAACAAACTGGTACTCATTTGAATTCCATATGATAATTTCCTCAGAAAAACGTGACAGATGCATCATGATAGTTGAAAGAGCCGATAAAAACTCAATCAGATAATCTCTGTCTGACACACCGTCCATACTGTTAAGTGTCGGTCCGTAAAAATCCAGAAGCTGTGCTGTATAGTCCCTATCAAGCGGATATGTAGTGCCTGCGAGTGCTCCTGAGCCAAGCGGACAATAGTTCATTCTCTTATATATATCGCACAGTCTTGATCTGTCTCTCTTAAACATCTCAAAATATGCGCCCATATGGTGAGCCAGAGTGATTGGCTGGGCCTTCTGCAGATGCGTAAAGCCCGGCATGATAGTCTGTGTGTTTTCCTTCATAATCTTAAGGATAACAGCTAAAAGCTCCTTAAGCTCATTATCAGTCTCCTTCACAGTCTTTCTGGTGAAAAGACGCATGTCGAGAGCTACCTGGTCGTTTCTGCTTCGGCCTGTGTGAAGCTTCTTTCCTGTGTCACCAAGCCTGTCTATGAGTGTAGCCTCAACGAAGCTGTGGATATCCTCATACTTTGAGCTGATTTCAAGCTCCCCTGACTCTACCTCCTTAAGTATCTGCTTTAGGCAAGCCACTATATCGTTGCTCTCTGCCTGTGAGATGATGCCCTGCTTTCCAAGCATCGTGACATGGGCGATGCTACCCTCTATATCCTCTTTATAAAACTTCTGATCAAATGAAATGGACGCATTGAAATTGTAAACGAGCTGATCTGTCTCCTTTGTGAAACGTCCTCCCCATAACTGTGCCATGAGATTCCTCCTTGATTGTTAAATGATGATTTATTTTCATGTATCACAATGTATTATATAAAAAATAAGATGTGATACCGCCGCCTGCTCTAAACAGCCGCTTTATTGTGCTAAATTATATAATAATTTTTGCTGTCACGCAACCACATTTTCACCCACGTGCTGCAATCTCTCTGTCACGCTGCTCCTTGGAAAATACACAGCCGCAGTAGTACTGCCTGTACATATCATACTGCTTTGATATCTCCGTTGACTTTTTATATCCCTCTTTCTTCTTAAAATCAGAGAAAAGATATCGCACTCCATATTGGCTCTCTAAGTCTTTTCCTATCTCATTGAGCTTTTCGACATTCTTCAACGGGCTGATGGAAAGTGTCGTAGTAAAAAAATCAAAGCCATGCTCCCTTGCATACTGTGCACTCTCCTCAAGACGCAGCCTGTAGCACTTAAAGCACCTCTCCCCGCCCTCAGGCACAGTCTCCATGCCGCGTGCCATATCGTAAAAGCGCTTGGTGTCGTACACACCCTCCACAAAATGAACCGGATTTTTCACCGGAAACTCATCTATAAATCGCTTCTGCTCCTGTGCTCTCATGTGATACTCCTCTGGCGGATAAATGTTTGGATTGTAATAAAATACCGTCACCTTAAAATACTCCGAGAGCGTCTGTATGCAGTATGTGCTGCACGGTCCACAGCAGCTATGAAGCAAAAGACGTGGAGTGCAGTTATTGTCCATGCAATTTTCTTTTATTAAATCTTCCATTAATTTTTGATAATTTATTTTGTTTGCCATATTATATTATTTCTTTCTCAAAATTCAAATTTTTTGACATATCCCAAAATATTATTTCAGGTAACTATTGTGCATATTTACTATTCTGATTAATTACTATTTCTGATATAAGCTGCATAATAAGAACAAGGGCCGGAAGTCTCCTCCCGGCCCGGCTCATACTAATCCTCTTCTTCATATCCGAACATTAGTCTAAAAATCTTTTTTCCTGTTTCAGTCTTGAATATGCGCTTGTATGCCTTGTTGATTGCACGGTTTCCCGCATCATCCTCATACAGATTTACGAGGAAATCAGCCTCAACGAGTATCTGATAATCAAGACCATCTATATTGTCATATGTGTGATGGTGACCTATGAGAAAACATATTCTTTCAACTATGTAATTCTCGAAGCCAAGCTGTGAAAGCATCTTCTGGGCGATTATCGGTCCCTCCTGCTCCTGAAGCTTCCCATCGCACCTGCCATACTTTTCCTCCGCCATACGTATGCCGATATCGTGTGTGTAAGCCGCTGCCTCAAGTATAAAAAGCGAGGCATCATCAAGCTCCTCTCCTATACCGATAAGCCTTGCATAGCTGTGCACCTTGGTGAAATGCTGGATTCTCTTTGGATCGCCATCATAGTAGGCAATCATATCCATAAACAAATCGTCTAACTGTTGTTTACTATAACTGTCACTATCCATTTAATATATTTTTCTCCTGATAATATGTTAATTAGTCTCATTGCCGGCTTTTGCACCGACAATGATAACATACTACAAAGCGATCATTTTTTCAATGTTTTTACACAAATATTTCTTATTTTTTGAAATCACTATGTTGCTGGTCACACTGTTATGTGGGAACAGTAACATCACTACTTTGCATCACGGAAAAATCCTCTGAATGCGAATTCTGACAAAGGCTTCTTGTAAAGCAGCTCTCCTATCAATATCTCAAACGCCCCACCTGCAAAAATAGCAATATAGCCTAGCAATGCCACCACCGGGAGTCCAAGCTTAAAAACAACATTAGAAACCGGCACAAACGCCACTCCTGAAAGCACAGTAAAAACGCCCATAAACAAAACCATGAATACGATAAAACCAAGTACAAAATACTTATAGCATATGCTTGTGTACAGATATACTGTCAACAGCACAACATCGATCGTAAAAAGTGTGAAGATAAGCTGTTTCTTATCTGCTACGGAATTCTGTATCAGAATGACTCTTTCTATTACCAAAAATGTAAAAACAACAAGATTGATTACCGTGCTTGACATCACCGGAATGTATATCTGCAGCTTCTTTTTCAGTGATGTGGACTGGATAAGCTCTGACACATCCATCGACATGATGAGCTGAAATGTGAACATCCCGCACATCATAAAGTATATACCACCTATGATGGAAGTTCCCTTGCTAATTATATCGGATGCAATTCCGATTATTGCAAAGAATACAAGCATGATCACATTCAACTTCAGTTTATAGCCATATCTCAATAATTTAAATCCTAATTTAATATCTTTCAGCATAATATTTCTCCTTTTCAAATATACTTTTTCAAATATACTTCCAATTTAAAGAGCCTCTACACATCAACATATGATCTGCGGATACGAACCACCATGTGATAGTATGTCGCTGCTATCACACAAACGAGTGCTACCGCAAGTAAAGGTGCAATAAACTTCAGTGTACCACCATAAATCAAAACAGCTATACTACCTGCAATTGCCGGTAAGATAACTATAAGCGCAAGCAGATAAATATACATTCCCATATCCATGTATCTGAATATATTTAACGAGCCAACCGACACAATTGAAGATATCATAATAATATCAAATATCGACCAGATATTAACTCCAAATTTAATAAATAGCATTGAAGCAATGAGTATTGTAATTCCAATACGAATCGGTCTCACAAGTATATCCACAAGAACTGCATTTTCAAAGTGCTTTACCCCATCAAACCCTGTCTTTAAAAAATGCATGCCAAATGCATTCTTCTTGCACATACAGCCGAAGCAGAAATAGTCCTGCACCACCTCGCACATCATATAAAAATCATAAACAATTACTATAACTCCTATCCATGCCCAGACTGTTTTTGAACGAGCAATTAGCATTGATGTAAAAATTGCTAAAAGAGGAATCAGTATATTTGTTATCAGACGATACTTGAGATTAGTCATAACACGGTAATCCCTGATGTATGTTAGAACTTCATTCTTTGCTTTGTTATCTTTTTTATTAATTGTTCTTTCAGTATCATGTTCCTGTGAAAACATTTTTTCATTCATACTTCCTGACTTTTTTTCCATAACACCTCACCTCGCACTAGCGCATCACAATCTTTGTGTTATTTTTCATGACCGCAACGCTTATCTGGTAAAGTGTCGGAATCTCCTTTGTCACATTAAGTCCTGCAAGCTTATCTATGTTTTCCGCCAAGCATATGCCCTCGAAGCCATACGGATTTTTGGTCATTGAATAAAGCACCTTACCGGCAGCCTCTGTATCTGCTGCATCTCCTTTAATCAGGATATATTTTTCCTTCAAATCCTCGACAAATCCCTGCTCCACAATCTGTCCGTTTTCCATTATAATGGCATAATCGGTGATATTTTCCATATCTGAGATATTGTGCGTAGAGAAAAATACGCTACGCTTACCGTTGCCCTCATGGATATACTCGCCAATCATCTGGCACAGCTTATCTCTCATCAGCGGATCAAGCGGCGATGCCGGCTCATCCAGCAAAAGAAGGTCTGTCTTTCGCGCCATGACTCCTGCCAGCATGAGCTTCATCTTCATACCATCCGAAAATGAACTGTTGGCTTTCTTCATATCAATGCTGCCATGTGAAAATATTGCAAGCTCCTCACAATATCTGTGAAAATCATCTGCGGAAAAATCATCAAACATCAGCTTGCTGATTTCCTCGATATCTTTAACTGTCCACTGTGGCAGATAATACTTGCCCGGACCTGTGTAGCCTATGCGGTTTTTAATATCTCCCGAGTTTTCCTTCTGTTTGTCGGAATACTGTCCAAAGTATGTGATTTCACCTTTATAGTCAAGCCTGATTCCTGCCAGGATATTTAAAAGTGTTGTCTTTCCTGCTCCGTTTTCTCCGATTAAGGCTGTCGCAAAGCCCTGTGGTATTGCGAAATTCTCCACATCCAGTGTGAAGTTTTTAAGCTTCTTTGTGATTTTTGCTGCCTCAATTACATTCTTTGTTGTCATTTTCATTTCTCCTTATTCATTTTCATATCATCGTTTAATAAGAACTAATAATGCCTCAAGCATTCCCTTAAGCTCGTCGTTAGAGATTCCTGCTACCTCAGCCGCGGCTATCGCGTCTGTCAGCGACTCCTCCACCTTGCGCAGGTGCTGTTCCTTTATCATCTCGCTGTCCTGTGCATTGACATAAAAGCCCTTGCCCTGCGCCGCTGTGATAAGCCCCTCATCTGCAAGCTGCTCATAAGCCTTCATCGTGGTTATCACACTGATTTTCAGATCCTTCGCCAGTCCTCTTATCGACGGAAGGAACTCCCCCTGCTCATACCTGCCGGCCAAAATATCTGTCTTGAAGCTGTCCGCTATCTGCTGATAGATGGGCACTCCTGAATTTTGCATCAGCTTCATATGCTACCTCCGTACTGTATTTATTAACTGTTTATGTGTTATATATACACTATATACATTTTAATGTCAATACCTTTCTATAATTATCTCTCTAAAAATTTCAACTCAAAATTTTGATTTGACATACACTCTTATATCTGATACTATAATATAGCTTGCCGATATGGCTCAGTAGGTAGAGCGACGCACTCGTAATGCGTAGGCCACCGGTTCGATCCCGGTTATCGGCTTCTCAAAAAAACACCTCATTCAAACTGAATGAGGTGTTTTTTTACGATTTTTATTTTTTTCCCATTTTTCTCAATTTATCTTTTGCTCTATCTATTGTCTTTGTATGATCCGCAATAGGTTTCTCTAAAAAATCCCTCTTGACATTTATAAAAAATATATTAGAATTATCTCGTTGGTTTATTTTTAGTAAACAAAAAATCTATTATTAACCCTACAGGAAATATGACATAAAGTATATTAGAAGGGAAGTAAACATGGATATCGGACATCGTATGAAGGAGCTTCGTATCCAGTACGGACTTACCCAGCAGGAGCTTGCTGACAGGGCTGAGCTGACGAAGGGATTTATCTCCCAGCTCGAGCGAAATCAGAATTCACCGTCAGTCGGCACCCTGCTTGATATCATCCAGTGCCTGGGTATGACACCGGCGGAGTTTTTTACCGATTCGGAACCTGAGCAGATTGTATACAAGGCAAACGACTACTTCGAGAAAATTGACGAGGAAAAAAACAGCAAGGTGGAATGGATCATTCCAAACGCACAGACCCGCTCCATGGAGCCTGTCAGGCTCACTCTTCATCCGGGTGGCAGTTCTGAAATATATCTGCCTCAGGAGTGTGAGGAGTTTGGATATGTGATAAAGGGCACAGTGAAGCTTTGCTATGGTGGCAAAGTGCACACCGTAAAGGCCGGTGAGTCCTTTTATTTTAAAGCTGGTAAGAAGCATTTTATTGAAAATAAATCTTCAAAGGATGCCATGCTCATATGGATCAGCAATCCTCCAAGCTTCTGACGTTCCCCTGCAGAAGCTCTTTTATAGGGCTGTAATTACTGCCGGCCACATTTTTAGTGTGTACAGCAGCAAATTATAAACATACAGGTCCTACCAGTACTATAATTACATGAGAAAGGTTTACACCATGGTAAAGAAATTAATTGATTTTATCGATATCACAAAGTCATACAACGGCAATGTTGTACTCGACGATTTAAATCTATACATCAGGGAGAATGAATTTCTGACGCTGCTTGGACCATCAGGCTGCGGAAAGACCACCACACTTCGCATGCTCGGTGGCTTTGAGACACCGGACAAGGGAAAAATCATGTTTGATTCAAAGGACATCACAAATGTGCCTGCAAACGAGAGAAATCTGAACACTGTTTTCCAGAAATACTCTCTTTTCCCTCATATGACAATAGCTGAAAACATCGCGTTTGGTCTTAAAATAAAGAAAAAAAGCAAGGCTTACATAGATGACAAAATAAAGTATGCATTAAAGCTCGTCAATCTCGACGGCTTTGAAAACCGCTCTGTGGATTCTCTTAGTGGAGGCCAGCAGCAGCGTATCGCTATTGCAAGAGCTATTGTAAACGAGCCTAAGGTACTGCTGTTAGACGAGCCGCTTGGCGCTCTCGACTTAAAGCTGCGCCAGAGCATGCAGTATGAGCTTATCCGCTTAAAAAATGAGCTCGGTATCACCTTCGTCTACGTCACACACGACCAGGAGGAGGCGCTTACCATGTCTGACACCATCGTGGTCATGAATCAGGGCTATATCCAGCAGATTGGCACACCAGAGGACATTTACAATGAGCCTGAAAATGCCTTTGTCGCTGACTTTATCGGGCACAGTAATATCATCGACGGTGTTATGATAAAGGATAAGCTTGTAGAGATACTCGGTGTAAAGATGCCTTGTGTGGACGAGGGCTTTGGTGAGAACACGCCTGTCGATATAGTCATCCGCCCGGAGGATGTGGAGCTGGTGCCTGCGGAGGACGGCTACATGCAGGGCGATGTCGTGTCAAATATCTTCAAGGGAGTGCACTATGAGCTTGAGGTAAAGGCAAACGGCTACGACTGGATGGTACACACCACCAAATATGTAGAGGTTGGCAGTCATGTGGGTATCAAGGTGATTCCATTTAATATCCAGGTAATGCACAAGCCTGAGTCCTCAGATGAAAAGGCGGTGGAGATAGATGTCTAAAATAAAGAAACAGCTGCTCGCAGGGCCGTACCTCATATGGATTATCGGATTTATCATACTTCCGCTTTTCATGATTGTGTACTATGCGTTTAAAGGCTCTGACGGAGGCTTCACATTTGAATATGTGGCTGCAATAGCACAGCACACCAATATCAAGGCACTGCTTTTATCCCTACGGCTTGGAATCATATGCACCATAATATGCCTGGTGCTGTCCTATCCGCTTGCGATGATTTTAAACGGTTTAAAGATTAAAAACCAAAGCTTTGTGGTATTTGTTTTCATGCTTCCTATGTGGATGAACTTTATGCTTCGAATACTCGCATGGAAGCAGCTTTTGTCCAAAAACGGTGTCATCAACTCGATACTCACCACTCTCGGACTGCCGGGCTTCAACATCATGAATACCTCCGGAGCAGTCGTGCTTGGCATGGTCTATGACTTTCTGCCATTCATGCTGCTGCCTATATACAACTCCATGACCAGAATCAAAAACGACTGGATTGAGGCGGCTCTTGACCTCGGTGCAAACAAAGTCACAATATTTTTCAAGATCATACTGCCACTTACAGTTTCCGGTGTCATAAGCGGAATCGTAATGGTTTTCGTGCCATCACTCACATCCTTTGCCATCTCACAGATACTCGGTGGCGGCAAGGTACTGCTCATCGGAAATATCATAGAACAGGATTTCGTCCATGGCTCGCAGTGGGGCGCAGGAAGCGGTCTCTCACTCGTGCTCATGGTATTCGTATTAATCAGCATGGCACTCGTCAATCTGTTTGATAAGGAAGGAGACCAGAGCGCATTATGGTAAAAAAAACAGCATCAAGGGTATATATGGGACTGATTTTTTTGTTTCTGTATCTACCTATCCTTGTATTAATAGTACTCTCCTTCAACAACTCCAAATCCAAGGTTAAATGGGGAGGCTTCACGCTCGACTGGTACATAAAGTGCTTTCAGAGTGAGCGGATTATGTCGGCATTTTCTACAACACTGCAGATTACGCTGCTTGCAGCTGTGATTTCTACAATAATAGGAACTCTCGCAGCCATGGGTATAAGCGCCATGAAGAAACGTAACCAGACAATCTATCTGGGCGCTACAAACATCCCGATGCTCAATGCAGATATCGTGACCGGTATCTCAATGATGCTTTTGTTTGTAAAATTCATGAATCTGGGCTTTGTGACAGTGCTTATCGCACACATCACGTTCAATATCCCTTATGTAATACTCAATGTGCTTCCAAAGCTCAAGCAGACCAACAAATACACCTATGAGGCCGCACTTGACCTGGGCGCATCACCTCTATATGCATTTTTCAAGGTCACCTGGCCTGAAATAAGCCCCGGAGTGTTCTCCGGCTTTATGATGGCGGTCACAATGTCACTCGATGACTTCTCCATCACCTACTTTACGAAGGGTGCCGGAGTAAACACACTCTCAACCATGCTCTACACAGAGCTAAAAAAGGGTGTAAAGCCGGAGCTGTATGCTCTGTCAACCATACTTTTCTTCACAGTGCTGCTGCTTTTGGTTGTGGTAAACATCAACTCAAACCAGATACCTGTCAGCGCCTCAAAGAAGCCTGCAAGGGCTAAAAAGCTGCGCATCGTAAAGCGTAGTGTGAGCATCGCAATTGTTGCAGTACTCGTAATCGGCTGCTTTTCGGTATTTACCATAAGCGCCGGAAGCACGAACAATGACAATACCATAACAGTGCTAAACTACGGTAAATACATCGATGAATCAGTAATCGACAGCTTCGAGCAGGAAACCGGAATCACCATTAAATACGAGGAATACGAAGAGCCTGAGGAGATGTACACAAAGTACAAGTCTGGTGCCATCGATTACGATGTCATCTGCACCTCTGACTACATCATCGAGAAGCTCATAAGTGAGGGTGAAGTCAACAAGATAGACTACAGCTCAATGCCAAACTATCAAAATGTAAATCAGGATATAATCGACATGTCCGCATCCTTTGACCCGACACATGAATACACTGTGCCTTATTTCTACGGCACACTCGGCATACTATACAATAAAAAGATGGCTGATGCATCAGACCTAAATACCTGGGACTGCCTGTGGAACGGCAAATACAAGGACAACATGATTATGATTAATTCTGTCCGTGATGCCTTTACTCCCGCCCTTCGCACACTTGGCTACTCGATAAACGAGACAGACACAGCAAAGCTCGATGAAGCATTTGATATACTGAACAAACAAAGCAGTGACGTGCTCGCCTACTACGTGGATGAAACCTGTGATGAGATGGTGGCGGAAAATGCTGCAATCGCAGTGTGCTACTCCGGTGAGGCTGCTGCAGCCATGGCTGAAAACGATAACCTGGACTATATCGTACCAAAAGAGGGCTCAAACCTCTGGATTGACTCATGGTTTATTCCAAAGACATGCAAGAATAAAGAGGGTGCACAGGAATTTTTAAACTATATCTGCGGTGATGAGCCGGCACAGCTCAACTTTGAATATGTATACTATGCATCACCTATCCAGTCTGTCATCGACAACCAGGATGAGGAAACAAAGGAAAATGAAGCGATTAATCCTCCTTCCGATATGCTCAAAAACTGTGAAGTATACAGAGCTTTAAATGATGATGACGCAACTCTTTACAACACACTGTGGCAGAGGCTCAAATCGGATTAAAAATGAATTGCGCAGCTATATTTTGTATGATGTCACAAAAATGAAGTCTAAAAATTGTACAAAAATACATATTGCAAACTTCACCAAACAATGATACAGTAAAACCCACGAAGCGCCATGCTTCGTGGGTTTTATTTTTCCACGAGATCCGATAGCTTATGCTCTTCATAAGGAGAGACATGAAATATACGGAGTTTTTACAAACTATTGAAACTGAAATAACTTCCAGGCTTGATGACAATTTCAAGCTCAGCATCCATCCTGTTGAGAAAAACAACGGGAATGTTTATGATGGATTGATGATAATCAATCCAAAGTTCAACATAGCACCGACCATTTATCTCAATCCATACTATCACTGGTATCTTGATGGTGTATCGATTGATTCTATTCTCGATGCAATTTTATCCACCTACAATCAATACAAACCAACTGAAGATTTTGACATAGGCTTCTGTAAAGATTTTTCAAAAGCTAAGGACAAGATTATTATCCACCTTATCAACTACGAAAAAAACAAAAAAATGTTGCAGCATGTGCCGCACATAAAATATCTGGACTTTGCAATTGTTTTCCAGCTTTATGTCGGTCCAGATCTGCCCGAATACGGCACCATAACTATCACTGACGCACTGTTTAACAGTTGGGGAGCAGACATGGAAGAGCTCATACGTGTTGCGCTGAAAAACACCCCGGAGATACTGCCCTTCTCACTTATCAATATGGCTGAATTCATCTCTGACAAATGTCCCGAATATGCCCAGACGCTTAAGGAAATGGGTGATTTTGAAGATCTGCCGATATATATACTGACTAATAAAAGGCGCTCCAACGGAGCCTCTGCCATACTATATCCCGGCATTCTTCACTCTCTCTCCAAAAAGCTTGGCGGAAACCTGCTGCTCATTCCGAGCAGCATACACGAGTTTCTTGTGATGCCCCTGGACGACAGAATTGATATTCACAATCTGAGTGAATTTATCTGCGAGGTAAATGCCTCAGAAATACGTGATGACGAGATACTCGGTGAACGATACTATATATACGACTGCAAAACCGACACTGTATACTAACCCAAAAGTACCGGATAGCATATATTGAATATGCATCCGGTACTTTGATAATTACTGTTTTAATTGCCGGCAAGCATGTCATAAAGCTTCTCATACTCTGCCGCAGATGAATTCCATGAGAAGTCCTGCCTCATGGCGCGTTCTATCATCTCATGCCATCTGTCCTTGTGATTCGTGAAAACATCAAAAGCATATTGGATGACATGCAGCATATCATGTGCATTAAAATTCGAAAATGAGAATCCGGTTCCCACATCCTCATATTCATTATAAGGCTGCACTGTATCCTTTAGTCCTCCTGTCTCCCTGACAATCGGTAGTGTTCCATATCTCATTGACATAAGCTGGCTCAGTCCACACGGCTCAAAAAGTGAAGGCATCAAAAAGGCATCACAGCCTGCATAAATCTCATGCGCCTTTTCCTCCGAATATCCAATAAATACACTGAGCTTATCAGGATATTTGTCATGGAAGTAATTGAACATATCCACATACTGCTCTTCGCCTGTTCCAAGCACTGCAAACTGCACATTCATTGTGGAAAGCATTTCCTCCATCATATATGCTACAAGATCAAAGCCCTTTTGGTTTGTTATACGCGATACAATACCGATGAGCATTGCATCCTTGTCAACCTTAAGACCCTCTTTCTCCTGTAAGTTTCTCTTGTCTGCAATCTTTCCACTTGTATTTCTGACTGAGAAATTTTTATAAATATATTTGTCCTTCATAGGATTATAAACTTCATAATCTATGCCGTTTACAATTCCCCTCAGATGTCTTCGTCTCTCAAGCATCAGGCCGTCTAAGCCCTCGCCACCCTCAGGTGTACATATCTCATCGGCATATGTAGGGCTGACTGTAGTCACTTCATCCGCATATACAATACCGCCCTTCAGATAATTAGCCTCCCCGTAAAACTCGAGCTCTCCTGAATTGAAAATATGCTCCGGAAGTCCAGTAACATCAGCAACCTCTTTGATTTTCCAGCGCCCCTGAAACTTCATATTGTGAATGGTAAAGACAGTTTTGATTCCTGCATAAAAGTTGTCAGAGCCATATACAGTCTTTAGAAATACAGGCAACAGTCCTGTCTGCCAGTCGTTACAATGTATCACATCCGGTGCAAAATCTATTACAGGCAAAGCCTCAAGTACAGCCTTTGAAAAAAATGCAAATTTTTCAACATCCTCATATATATTGTTGTATGGCTTATCTCCTGCAAAGTAAAACTCATTGTCCACAAAATAATAAGTCACTCCATCATACTGTGACATAAAAATCCCTGCATACTGCCTGCGCCAGTTGAGATTCACATAAAAATGACAGATAAACTTAAGCTGCTGCAGTAAATCCTCACTCATGCATTTGTACTTCGGCAGAATAACCCTCACGTCATATCTGTCCCTGTCAAAATACTTTGGTAAAGACCCCACTACATCTGCAAGTCCACCTGTCTTCATATAAGGTATTGCCTCTGATGCGGCCATTAGTATTTTAGTTTTTTCCATGCTGATACCTCCCCGCCAGATTACTATATTTCAACTAATCTGATAAAAATATAATATACATCCTATACACTATACAAATAGAATGTATACTATATTATATCACGTGAAAGTACATTTTGCCTAGTTAATTTTGTTAAAACATGGTTTTATTTGTCTATAATGACGATTTTTGTGCTGTTTTAAGCTGCAAATCTACATTCCCAGACGTATTCTGTCTGTAATAAGAGCGATAAACTCTGAATTGGTAGGCTTTCCCTTGCCATAATTGACCGTGTATCCAAACATGGAGTCAATTGTATCCATCCTTCCTCTGCTCCACGCCACCTCTATAGCATGTCTTATGGCTCTCTCCACCCTGCTTGAGGTAGTCTTATATTTCTTTGCAATCGTCGGATACAAAAGCTTAGTGATAGAGCTAAGCATCTCCATATCCTCCACGCACATCACAATCGCAGTCCTCAGATACTGATAGCCCTTGATATGAGCGGGAACTCCTATCTCATGAATGATATCCGTAACCTGCGTTTCAAGTGATTTTTTCTCCAAATATGTATCGTCAAGCGGCTCCTTGTCACCGGATGCCCTCTTTACATACACAAGTACCACATCAGAACCGGCATTACCATTTATCATGCTGTATGCTTCATCACTACTCTTTGCTGTTCCTAAAAATTCCATGCCCTTCAATAAACTTAGCATGTTTTTCTTTTCGTCTGCTTCTGCGACATTTAAAGTGTCCATTAAACTCTCCTATGCCACCAATTACTGTCATGTCAAAACAAATTGTATTCTTTTATGATAACACATTTTGTCGAATTTTGTCGAGAGCGTATTTTTTTTTAAATTTTATGTAACCATTCAGCCCCACGCATATTCGCAAAACCGCACGATACCCGTGCTTTCTCTATTCTTCAAACTGAGAGTTATACAGCTCTGCGTAAAATCCGTTCTTTGCAAGAAGCTCATCATGTGTACCCTGCTCGATAATGTCTCCGTCCTTCATGACAAGAATCATATCGGCATTCTTGATAGTAGACAGCCTGTGGGCGATGACAAAGCTTGTTCTGCCCTTCATCAGATTGTCGAGTGCCTTCTGGATACGGATTTCTGTACGTGTATCGACAGAGGATGTAGCCTCATCAAGGATAAGGATTGGATTATCTGCAAGGATAGCTCTTGCGATAGTCAAAAGCTGCTTTTGTCCCTGTGACACATTGGATGCATCCTCGTTGAGCTCCATATCGTAGCCACCCGGCAGTGTCTGGATAAAGTGATGGGCATGTGCTGCCTTTGCTGCCGCGATGACCTCCTCATCTGTGGCATCAAGACGGCCGTAGCGGATATTTTCCATAATGGTGCCCTTAAAGAGCCATGTGTCCTGCAATACCATGCCAAATGCATCTCGCAGATCTGTTCTGTTGTAATCCCTGATGTCATGTCCATCTACGAGGATGGCACCTGAGCTTACATCATAAAATCTCATAAGGAGCTTGACCATGGTGGTCTTTCCTGCTCCTGTCGGTCCAACAATAGCTACCTGCTGCCCCGGCTTAACCTTTGCGGAAAAATCCTTAACGATAATCTGGTCAGGATTGTATCCAAAGTGTACATGCGAAAACTCCACGCTTCCCTCGATATGGTCAAGCTTTACAGGATTTTCCACTGTAATATCCTCTTCCTCTTCCTCCAGGAACTCAAATACACGCTCAGATGCAGCCGCCATCGACTGAAGCTGGTTTGCCACCTGCGCTATCTGCTGGATTGGCTGTGTGAAATTCTTCACATACTGTATAAATGCCTGGATATCACCGATTGTGATGACATTCTTTATGGCAAGTATACCACCTGAGATGGCTACTCCCGCATATCCTAAGTTTCCTACAAACTGCATGATAGGCATCATAAGTCCTGAGAGGAACTGTGATTTCCATGCGGATTTGTAGAGCACATTGTTGGCCTCCTTGAAGGTCTTTACAGTCTCAGCCTCTTTATTATATGCCTTTATGACGAGGTGGCCTCCGTACACCTCCTCGACCTGTCCGTTGATGTGTCCCAGATACTCCTGCTGCTGTCTGAAGTATTTCTGTGAATGCTTTATGACAAACGAAATAAGTATCATCGAAACTGGCAGGATAACGAGTGAAATCAGAGTCATGAGCGGTGAAATAGACAGCATCATGACCAGTGTACCGACCAAAGTGGCAACAGATGTAATAATCTGTGTGATACTCTGGTTCAAGCTCTGTCCGAGTGTGTCCACATCGTTTGTGATACGCGAAAGTACCTCACCATATGTCCTTGATTCGAAATACTTCATCGGCATACGGTTGATTTTACTCGTGATGTCCTTACGCATCCTGTAGCAGGTCTTCTGCGTGATGCCTGTCATGATAAGCCCCTGGACAAACATAAAGATGGCACTCACCACATATAAAGCCAGCGTAAACAAAAGAACCTTTGCAATATAATCAAAATCTATGCCGCCTGTTCCCGCAATCTTGTTCATGAGTCCATCGGCAAGCGCAGTGGTGGCTTTACCCATGACCTTCGGTCCTGCAACGGAAAAAACAGTCGAAACTGCTGCAAATATCATAACTGCAATGATGGCAGCCCAGTATCTGCCGAGATACTTTATGAGCTTCTTTGTAGAGCCCTTAAAATCCCTGGCCTTTTCTGTGACCATTCCGGGGCCATGTCCCATTGGCCCTCTTGGCCTCTTAGGAGGCATCTTGAACTGTTCGTTATTATTCTCACTCATCTTACATGCCCTCCTTTTCATTATCTAAGCCTGATACAGCCGAAGTATCTGTTGCTGTTTTTGTTGCAGTTTCTGCCGCTTTATCTGTTGCAGTTTCTACCGCTTTGTCTGTTGCAGTTTCTGACGCCTTATCATCAAGTCCAAGTTCCCTGGCTGAAAGCTGTGACTGTGCAATCTGCATATATACATCGCAATTTTTAAGAAGCTCCTCGTGGGTGCCTTTTCCTACGATTTTACCGTCATCGAGCACGAGAATCTGGTCAGCATGAATAATCGTGCTGATACGCTGTGCCACGATAATGACGGAAGCACTCTCTGTAACCTCTGCTAAAGCTGCACGCAGACGCGCATCAGTCTTCATATCGAGTGCTGAAAAGCTGTCATCAAACACATAGATATGAGGGTCCTTTGCGATAGCTCTTGCTATGGCAAGCCTCTGCTTCTGACCTCCTGACACGTTTGAGCCGCCCTGTGCGATTGAGCTTTCATACCTGTCATTCTTTGTCTCGATAAACTCAGAAGCCTGTGCGATATCCGCAGCCTTTTTTATCTGCTCATCACTCGCGTCTGCTTTACCAAAGCGCAGGTTTGAGGCGATGGTTCCCGAGAAAAGAATACCCTTCTGCGGAACAAAGCCTATTGACTCGCGAAGCTCGCTTAGTGTGTAGTCTCTGATATCGTGTCCATCAAGCTCTATTGAGCCTCCCGTCACGTCATAGAAACGCGGAATCAGGTTTACAAGTGTAGACTTTCCACAGCCGGTACTTCCGATGATAGCTGTGATTTTGCCCGGCTCCGCCACAAAATCAATGTCTGAAAGCACATCCTCCTTTGCTCCCGGATATCTGAAATCCACATGGTTGAAACGGATAACACCTCTGTGATCAGCCTCAGTAACAGGCTCCTTTGGATCATTTACAGTGCTGTTTGTCCTTATAACCTCATCAATACGCTCTGCCGCAACACCTGCTCTAGGAAGCATGATGGACATGGCTGAAAGCATGAGGAATGACATAACAATCATCATGGCATATGTAATAAACGCAGTCATGGTACCTACCTGCATAGAACCCTTGTCTATTCTGCCTGCTGCAACCCACACGATGCCAAGTGTGATGCAGTACATGATCATGGACATACCCGGCATCATAAAGGTCATGACACGGTTTGTAAACAGCTGTGTACGTGTAAGCTCACGGTTAGCCTCATCAAACCTCTTTTCCTCCTCCTTCTCACGGCCGAAAGCCCTGATAACGGAAAGACCTGTAAGAATCTCACGAGAAACAAGGTTTACCTTGTCTACAAGACTCTGCATAATCTTGAACTTTGGCATCGCAATGCCAACCAGTGTGAAAATAAAAACCATGATGGCAGCAACCGCAATGGCAATCACCCACTCCATGCCGGATTTGGTCTGTGCCACCTTGATGATACCACCGATACCAACGATTGGCGCGTAAAGCACCATACGAAGCATCATAGTAGTAACCATCTGAATCTGCTGTATATCGTTCGTGCTTCTCGTAATAAGTGATGCCGTAGAGAATTTGTTAATCTCGGCATTTGAAAAACCTACAACCTTTGAAAATGTCTTCTCCCTCAAATCCCTGCCGACAGCGGCACCGACCTTTGAAGCCGCAAAGCCTACAACACATGCTGCTATAAGCATAATAGCTGCAAAGGCTGCCATCTTGGCGCCTGCCCTCCACAGATAAGCAACCTGATTGGCATCCACGTCGATTCCTGCATTCTCATCACACTTTGTCGCAAAAGCTACACCCATGGACTTTAAGGTAGATGAACCCACCGCATCGATTTTGTCCTGCACCTTGCTTCTTATCTGTTTTATCATGTTATCATCGAGCGCTGCTCCCTGCGGGATAGCCGATGCATCCACATCCATCTGCTCCCCCGACTGAAAAGCCTGATATGCCATGACAAGAGGAACCAAAAGATCCTCATCCAGCTTATCAAGTGTGTCCGAATCAGCTGTCAGCTTGTATTTTGCCACACTGTCATCAGATTTTGAAGCATCCTGCGCCTCGTAACAGTCTGTAAATTTTTCTTTCTCGTCAGACAGCATAAATGTCTGTGCCATCTGATAATCCTCCGAGGTAATCTCCTCTGGCAGGATATGCTCAATGCCATGATCCTGTATACCCACATCGATGATATCAGATGTGTACGCAGGCAAAGCCAGATCACAGTAAGCCTGAGCAATGAGAAAAACAAAAATTAATATGATCCATCGCCAGTATGGAATCAGATTCTTGAAAATTTTACTCATAAATTTTTCCTTTCTTTCCGGTTAATTTATCCCCCATCCACGAATGCAAAAATATCCGCAATCGTGCGCATACTTTTTATTTTATCAATAAGCGTGGATAATTCAATAAAGAAAGTATAAAGAAACAGTTAAAAAACAGAGACCATATACATGATTGGTAATCTATGTATTGATCTCTGTTTTAAATTATCTTATTTTTCATTTCATCGAGATCCTTAAGTGCCTCGTAAGTCCAGCGCACTTTCATGCAAGCACCTCATTTTTCTTATACTTCTTGGAAAAATAGGCTCTAACCTCATCTGATGATAATGTTCCATTATTAATTACAGATTTTCTGCTTTTTTCTAATTTTATCGATTTATATAATCCCTCTAATACTTCAAACTCATCCTGCACATCATCTGATATATTCAGTAAATCATTCATGACTATCTGTTTTGCTGTACTCATATCGCATGTCCTGCCACTCAAAATGTGTTCAAATATACTCAAACACATCGAGAAATTAAAGTCCTTGCGGATACTTCTTACTGCTTCGATGTGTATGCTTTGGCGATTGTAAACAATACGCTACTCACAAGTTCGTGTACACTCCACAGTCGTAAATTCCTGCGATAGCCCGCAGTACATACTTACGTTTGCGTTTATTATGCAACTTCGTAAGTTAAAGCATCTCTTAGATTAAGAGCAGCATTGAAATCCCTATCCTCGAAATAGCCACAATCACAACGATATATTCTATCTGAAAGCTTCAAATCTTTCTTGATAGCACCACAGCAGTGACATATTTTGGATGACGGATACCATCTGTCTACGACTCTTAATTCAATACCATTTTCATCACACTTGGCTTTAAGCGCAGTTCTAAATTTATAGAACTTTTGTGATGCAACGGCTTTTGATAGATGTCTGTTCTTCATCATTCCTGATACATTCAAGTCTTCAATAGTGATATAAGATGGCTTGGTTTTCACTATCTCGGCTATTGATTTATTGATATAGTCAGTACGGATATTATCTATTTTATGATGAAGTCTTTGCACTTTGAGCTTTTGTTTTTGTATATTCTTTTGAGTGGACTCTCCTTTCTTTAAGTTCTCATATTTTCGTGAGAGACATCTTTGTTCTCTACGCAGTTTCTTTTCCAATTTTTTAATTCTTGTTGACTTATTGATATTTTTATAAGTTTTACCATTGGAAACAATCGCCAAGTCTTTTAAACCCAAGTCAATTCCTATACCACCATTGCTATTATTAGCAATCTTAACGTCGGGAATTTCTACAAGAACTGACACATAGTATCTGTCTGCTTTGACGGATACTGTACCGCTTTTGATTTTCCATCCGTCTTTAGTTGTTGGTATATAACCTTTTTCTTTAATGCGTACCCAACCTAAAGTGGGTATGTTCAACCTATGTCTCTCACATCTACAGTCTTTAGTATTGTTCTTTACGAAATACATTTTTACATCAGATTTACCTTTCTTTTTGAAATTAGGAAAAGCGCTTTGATGTTTAAAAAATCTTGTAAATGCAGTACATCCATCTTCAATAGACTTTTTTACAGCTTTTGAATATGCTTCTTTAATCCATATTTTATCAGGATTATTAGGAATGTACTCATTATTGAGCCATACGCTGAAACTCTTGCCAGTCATAAACTTTTCACCTTTATCGTGTAAAGTTTTGTTGTAACTGAGATAAAAATTGTAGACGTATCTACAAGTGCCGATAGTCTTGTTAATCTTGATTTTTTGCTCAATCGTCGGATTTATTTCCGTCTTGAAGCTCTTTAGCAATTTCCTCATCCCTTTCTATTTGTTTTTTATACTTACGAAGTCCATACAACCTGCAAGAGAATACATGAAGTATAGAAACAATATCCCGTACGAGTTCTTCCTGTGATGATAGTTCTTCGTTGTTCACTACCACAATGCTTGTATTAAACTTCATACAGAATTTTTCAAACCAATCGTAACCAAATCTGATAAATCTATCTTTATGAGTTACTATTATGGTTTTTATTTTCTGTTCCATTACTTCATTTAATAATTCATTCCACTTTTTACGATTGTAATTAAGACCACTTCCATAATCCTCAATACACTGGTCTATAATAATACCTTTAGCATTACAAAACTGTCGCAAAAATGCAACTTGATTCTGTAAATCATCTTTTTGATTTCTTGTAGACACTCTAGCATAAATAACTACCTGACGTTTATCATTTTCAATATTTATGCCTTTGAATTGAAGGTACTGGTCATAGGTATAATAACGCCTATCAGTTGGAGTTCGATTTGCCTTTAAAGTTCCTTCTCTGTCCCAGCGTTGCAATGTCTTAACAGACACACCTAACAGTTCAGCAAAATCTTTTGGCTTATAATTTGTGATATTTGATGTATTCATAATAATTTACTCCTTTGAGTATATTTAAACACATTTAATCACATTTGACAATATATTTAATTACTTATTTTCTCCTCCTTTATTCTGTTATTCAATCAGTAACTGTAACTATTCAGAACCAGTAACTTAAAAAATATTATGCTACCCTAATCTCATTTTTTAAAGGAAATTGATGTCGTATTTATTATACTATTGATTCCATGTATATTGCAATAAAATGTTAATTGATGCTACTACAAATTTCTTATAGATTAAAACAGAGACCATATACATGATTGGTAATCTATGTATTGATCTCTGTTTTGTTTTGGTTTGTTGTTAGTCAAGGTCTGCAAGACCTAAACGTCTAATGTCAAACGACTTATAAGTTTTGGATGTATTAATAGTAGTAGGATTATCACCTTTCATTTTGCAAATTTCTGAATATGCAACAGCATATACTTTTATGGAATTACGACCATTAGACAAAATATTAACTGGAATTGACAGCTTGTATGTCTTACCATTATCAAAAAAATCCCTTATGAATCCACCATCATCAGGACTTATCGGTTTTTCTTCGCTAGAACCATCCTGATTTACATTAAATATCTCGTAATCAAATGTTTTAAGGTATATTATCCCATTATCAGAAACTATCTTTTCATAATCAGAATTTCCCTCTTTATAGTCTTTTTGGTTACACTCAATATAAAATTTTGTATGGATTTTTGTGCTTACTTGATAGGCTAATCTATTAGTATCATTAACTGTAAAATAAACATCTTTTTTGAAATCTGATTTACCCTCAGAATTCTCTACATCAGCCAAATCATTGCTCTGACTATCTTGTGCAATAGCATCATCCAAAGTTAAATTAATTGTATTAACTTCTGCTGAGTTAGGATCATAACCCTCTCTAATTGATATTTCCGGTGCATGTGGTGAAGCATCATATGCTGCAACTATCGAATTAATCAATACTTGCAAATCATTAATTGACTGATATCCCATAACTTTCTTATTTAATACACCATTGCCACAATAAGTAATGTTGCCCATAGTATATATATAATAATTATTTCTTACATCATTTCTGGATTTTTCATATACAGCTTGTGTACTTCTCCCATTGGGACTTAAAGTATACCATACCACTAAATCTGTCTCTCCATCGCCGTTAGCATCGCTATTTAAGTCTAACTGATAATCTCCTCCATCAATATCAATTACTCTTATAGAATCCAAATAATCATCTTTTTGAAGGTTATCATACGATAATGAAAAAGGATACATGGTAATCTGTCCAACATTAACTCTCTCTGCCCTATTTGTTGTATTTTTTCCCCAAGAATCGCCATAATACAATCTATAATGTCCGTTTGTCCAATTGCATTCCTGAAATTCATTTAAATCAGCATATGTAAACCCTTGTTTTTGAATAGCCTGTACACCTGCCCCATTATCTGCGCTTTTCGGTAAATACGGAATATCCGCTGAATCTCCACTATAATTTTCCGTCACACCATACCTATCCATTCCAATTTCCGAACGAAGAACCTTATTTAAATCGCAGCCCCATGCATTATTATCCGGGTAATTGTAGTACGATGTTGTATCATGTGTAACTACAACAGCCTTTCCTTTATCAATGTAATTTTTTATAGCTGTTACTATTCCACCATCTGAATTGTCCAAATTATAATGTTCTCCATATCCTAAGAGAATAATATCATAATTTTCAAGACCTTTTCCATCATTACTACATAAATTTTTCAATTCGGCATACTGATTCGGATCTTCATATGCAAGTGTTTTAAATTTTAGTGTATAGTCATCAACTTCCTTTAATAAATTTAAAAAGAAATATGATGTATTCTCTCCATAATTGTCTTCATTTTTACCGCTCTGCACTTCTTCAAAACTAATATAATTATCATTATTACAGTTAATTTGTAAAATATTTATTGTGGTTTTCTTACTTGCTTTTTTATGAACAAATCCAACTTCATAGTCATATCTGTCCAAATTATTACTATCAGATACTGTTATTTTCCACTCCTTTAATCCACTGAATTTTTCCGGTAACGAATACTCTAATGTATATTGACTACTATCTGCCAAAATATAATATCCTTCATTGTTTTCTTTTGCAAACCATGTTCCATCTTTATACATAGACATTCTATTATCTATTATTTCCTCACTGTCTGAAAATTTACCATCTAAATTTGAATCAATGTAGAATCTTACTTTATATTTTTTATCATTATTTACATTATCACCCACACTATTCAAATTAAACTTCAAAGTAATATTATTACTCTCTAGTTCAACATATTTCTTCGTATCACTAACAACATTCTGCTTCTGTAGTTCAATCTGTGGTTTTTGCAAAGCCAACATATCATACAATCCACCTTGATTACCGGTGCTATCAACTTTAACAATATTATCATTATTATACACAGACGAAACAAACTTATACATTTTAGAACAATTATCAATATACGTAGTATTAACTTTAGACTCATTTGTATCATCAAAAAAGCCATAATCAAACACTATTGGATGATTTCCACTCAAATACTTATTTAATTTTTTAATTTTTTCATCCGTTATATCATTTCCAGAACCTCTGTATGTATTTGACGAAACATTATAATTTGAATCATTGACATTAGGCAGTTTATAATTTAAACTTCCATCCTTATTATAATCTGTAGGTAACAATCCTGCATGTCCGTTTTTGGGACTTACCACAACAATATCTCCAACATTTGAATAAATAAGTCCATTCATTGATGAATCGTTGTATACGGTCTTTCCATTTTCAACATTCAGTGTTCCCATATACATTCCATCTGTCGTTACTGGATACAATCCCATGTATATCATATCATATTTACTTAGATCTTCACATCGACCTATAAATTCAGACATTGATACAACCTTCAAATCTATATTATCACTATCAGGACAACTACCACCTAGCCATTTTTTTAGCTTTGAAATAATAAATTGCGAATATACATTGTTATTTTTACCTTGACCATTGAGCACAGTTCCATTTATCGTACAAGGTTCAACATCTAACACACTTAAATGCTCTAGTTTATTTGTTTTTTTCGTAACAAAAGATATTATATAACTAAAATTAGTTGCTAATGTTATATCTGTATTGAATAATTCTTCACCATTTGATTTTTTTTTCTTATTTAGTGATTTAATATAAGCTGCAACCTCAGAACAGCCATCTTTTTCTGTTGCTTTGCTTGAATCTGTAATCACAGATATAAAATTATTCAGCAAATATGCCTGACTATTTTGTTCTGATGGTGGAATAGTATAAATGTTATTCCTCAAATATCCATTTTTATAATCAGTAAATAATTTAAATTGTACCTGATTTTTATCTACACTATCTAAATTTTCAGCCAGCTTACCTTCACCATCATTTTGTTCTGTACAAGACAAAAGTATTGCTAATTTATATATATTAGGACACCAATTTATATGATAATTATTTATATTATTTCTAATATCCTCATCTATTTTTCCATCTATTACTATTGGAAGTTTTTTATTTTCGCTAATCGCCAGTTTATAAATTTCTTTTGCAGTATTTTCATTTATATCAATACTAGCTGAGTTCCATGTTCCAAACTTAAATTTACTTGTATCTTTTCCATCCAGACTACTTTCGGAAATAAAAAGCATATCTATAGAATCCGTTGAGATATTATCAAATTCAGTTGGTGTAACCGTCTGAACTCTTATCTTAACATTCTTATCTTCACCTAAAACCTTATTTCTAAACCAATCATTACTCTTTATTCCACCCTTATAATATATTTTATTCGTTGAAACTTTTTTATCCAGCTTAGCATTCTTATCCGATTTAAGAGTATAAGTTCCTTTATTTTCACCAACATAGCTATATGTATCACTGCTTTCAATTTGCACAAAATTATAAATGCTTTGTATTGATGCACCAGAGTTTTCATCTGCTCTGACATATGGCTCTTTTTCGTTCAAAACTGCACCATACTTTCCTAAACCATCTGCACAAAAAACAACCGAATCATCCCCAACTTCATAATATGACTCGTCATTTACTATCTCGTCATAAGGTACATATACATACTTATCTACTTGTTTATTATTTTTATCAGTAAATTTTACAAGCTTATATGCTTTATTTATATATGTGCCATTCTCTCCTTGAACACCAAAATAATCACTATTTGTCTGTCCTGCCGGAAGTGTCACCTGTTTAAATTCTATATTATAATATCCCTTAGTATTGGTATTATCTTTGTCCAGATATACATAATAATCCACATTTTGATTACACATTTTACCTGAATCAGATGCTTCACCTGATCCTACTGGCACATACTTTACTAAATCATAATCTCCATTTCCGGAGCCAACATTCTGCATTGAATAGCCTTGTGTATTAGCAGATATTACTTCATCGCCTGCCAATGTCAGCTCCGTCCAGCTTTCATCTCCCTGAACATAGCTTTCCTCATAATTTTCATAATATAAAGGTTTAGAATCATCATTCTGCTCTGATGTAATAGATGCAAGTTTATTCTTAAGCGCACTTATATATTTAACTCTGTCATCAGTTCCGATAGCACCATACCTTACAATAGCTGAAAGCGCACTATCACTTATATCATCCGGCTCCTGACCACTGACCAAATATCCGATTGTTCCCATATTTTTTTGTGGAACAAGCTCCAAAATATTGAAGGTACTGCCTGTATCGTTCTTATTTTTAACAATATTAGTGACGCCATCAAACGTCGCATCCGCACTTACACTAGTAAGATTATTATACACCACAAGTGATGTGGTAAGCAGTGCTCCTGTCAGTACCAATATAATCGGTAATATTATTTTCTTCTTGCTTCCAACTCTCTTCATAGTATGCTCCTAACCCATTGCATCTCTAACGTTTTACATTTAGTAATTGTATCTTTACTGTTTGTATCTTTATCGTTTATATCTTATATTTTACATCTTATTTCGCATTGTGAAATTCTGTGTCACATTGTAAGTTTTATTGTCATTTTTGAAATCGACATCAAAGTTTACTGAATTTTTGTCTTTGTCGATTGTGGCCTTAAATCCGGATACATATTCTGCCATAAGCTCCTTTGATCCACTGTCTTTTTGCATATAGACTTTGTTTTTATCAAGATTAAGTGTCAGCTTATATACATGAGTTTCTGTAATTGTATTACCGGAAGCTTCCGGGTCTTCTTTTTCAATCGTCTTTGTTACCTCAAATACCTCTACATCACCTGCTGTTGCGCTGTATGTGAATGCAGTGACCTTTGATGCGCTCTGTACCATATCACCGAGCTGATTCATGAATATCTGCGCTTCATACTGCAAATCCACTTCTTTTGTCGCTGATTTATACTGCGAGCTGCTTGTCCCGATAAACCCGGCAACTGCAAGACCGACAAGCCCCATGATTGCCATTACTATTATAAGTTCAACTAGTGTAAAGCCTTTATTATTTAATTTCTTTACGCTATTTTTTCTTCGAAATAATGTAACCACGTAGCCTGCCTCCTTTCGTAAATACGCCGGATTTTTTAATTTAAGCTCACCTTACCGGTCTCAGGGTAAAATGAAATTATCTTTTCTGTTGAGTTTTTTTTCACTTTAATCTGCATACAGTAATAGTCACCACCACTGCTGCCGTCACTTTTCATACAAGGTGCCATTGCACCGGTTCCTCTGTTGAATTTGATTGTCAAAGAATGTGTATCATCAAGTGTGATATCTGAGGTCTTATTGCCCTTTGAATCACTAAGCACATATGTGATACCCAGGTTACTTTTTCCAATCTTTTCTTCGTTTTCTATTGTCTTACCAAGGCCATCCTTTGTCACTATAGTGCAGTAATATGCTTCACTGGATTTTGCTTTATTGCCTTTAGTGATTGTCATGATGACTTCATCCTTGCCCAGCGTAGACACCCGTGTCTGATTTGCCGCCGACTGGATATCTCTCGCGCACTGCTTTACGGAAACACCCATAACCGATGCAAGAGACATAGAAGCTATTCCTGTGAGTACAGCCATAATAGCAATGACCACTATGAGCTCTACGAGAGAGAATCCGCCATTTTTATTATTGTTTTTTTTGTCATAAGCTGTCTTTTTCATAATATGCGTTTTCCCCCTTCCGCTCGATTTCTAAATTATTCTAATTACAAATCAAAGGTTAAATATCTTTTACCCCTTATATCATCATATGATATCCAAAAATGCTTTAATTCTTGGTCCAGTTCTGATATGTGATAAGCTTTGTGTAATCCAAATCATCTATATCTTTTGCATCATCGCCGAGTAAAGCTTTTCCGTCAACAAAAATATTGTAAAGATACATTGCATCATCAGACGTGCCATTCTTCTGCATGAGAAGTGCACGGAATACATCCTGCGAATTATTATTTATTTTAGAAGCTCCATTTTGCAATGTAATTTTACCTTTTGCAATGATTGTTCCCATAAAATCGCCAGACACTTCCACATCACCTGTTGCAATGATAAGAGATACATTATCCCCTTCACTGCTATCATACTTATATGCACTTTTCTTTTCATTGTCCACAACCACAGCTTTGTAATATTTATCAATGACCTTAGCAGTAATTTCCTTTTTGTCATTTCCGATTCCAAGGAACTTTGATATCTTTGTCATGCCTGTAGCTGTATCTTTTGATGTATCAATCAGATTATCAAACAAACAATAGTTATTTGTCCTGCCCGGATTGATATCTCTCACCCCCTGGAGCCGGTCTGCCTCAGTCACCAGCTTTTTGTTAAGCGCATCATAGGTTTTGCTTAAAGAGGCCGACTGCGCATAGATTCCCTCCTTGTTTACGGTGTGAAGCGAAAGCTCCTTTGCATCATCAGTGCCATCAAAGATTGAATAATTGCCTGCGGTAAAAATATTTGCTGGATTGTTTCCAACTTTAATCTTTTTTGTATAGAAATTGGTGTATTTTGTAAGCTTGTTCTCACCTAGCTTATCGGTATTATAATAATCCTCATAATACTTGGCTGCCTTATCGGCCGGAAGATTTACATAGTAGTAGACAAGACCATCATCATTTGAGCCTGTCTGTGACTGCACAAAAACATTTCTGATACACGAATTAACATCACTGTCATCCATATATTTTGATAGCGGCCATCCAAGCTTTGAGCCTACCACATTAAGGTTTATCTCAGTATATTTTTTTTCATTACTATTGCTCTCATCCTTTTCTTTTGCAATCTTCTTATATTCTGCATAGGTCAGAGGATTTTTGTTGTATAAGGATTTGGCATCTGGGCCGTTCCCATCTGTTCCGATACATTCAGCCGGCACGAGATATGCTATCTGATTACCCTTTACAGAAATAGACTCACCTGTTGTAATGTTCTGATTATTCTCTCCTGATATTGGCTGAAGCGATGAAGTCTTCACATACGCATATCCTGCAACCATCAGCGAATCAAGATTACTCATATCGAGAGATGAACCTTTACCATTTATTATAATGGCACTGCTGTCCTTGGCATCTGTATCGCCATATCCGAAGCCTACATACCTGGTATCCTTTTTGTCATTGCCAAGTGTGACATCTGAGTTGACACATTTTAGTGTCAGGTCGTCTTTCACATATGTGTTGCCCTGCAATGTGGCATTTGCACCCTTTACATAAATATTTCCTGCCCAGAGCTGACACTGCTTTGAAACATCAAATTTTGAATTGCTGCTTGCATTTGCCTTTGCATCACCGATATTTAAATCTCCGCTTGCAATAAATGTACTGCTTTTATCGACTTTAAGTTTTTTATTTGCGGGAATAGTCACGCTTGTCTCATCATCATCACTTAATCCTGTCAGATAAGGATTTCCTGCAAAAACACTTCCATTTATTTCTGTATTTGTATCAACTTCAAGACCTGTATTTCCTATGAGCGAATATGCAAAAAGATCCGGCACTGCTCCGGAAGCTGAAAACTTCATGGTTGGGACATTTAAAGAGATGTCTGTCTTTATAACTGAATCATATCCCTTATCATCTGTATATTTAACATATATACCCTTCAATATAAGATTGTTTTCATTCACAAGAAGTTCTCCATGGTTTTCATTATCATCAACGTGGGATGTAGTCTTTATCTCTGCATATGGTCCTTTTTCACCTTTCGGCTCTTGGGTCAACTTTTTGTCTACATAACTTATTAACGTTTCGACCTTATAATATTTTGGATCTCCGCTAAGGCTTTTCTGGATTGAATTCTTAAATGTGGTATTAAATTTAACCTGTCGCCTTGATTCTGAAAGCGTTGAATAATTTTGCATAACATCTGAATACCCTGCCTTGTATGCCTTTGACACCTCACCCTGCAGTCCGGCACATATCTGATCCAGCACCCCCTCAGCCGAATAGAAATTATCTGTATTCTTTTTATTTGTCACCTTCATTTGTCTGTTAATGAGAGCCATCCAAAGCACTGTCACCGCAAGTACAGCCACTATTGCCATCGCGATAACAACCATTATGAGTGATGCTCCACGGTTATCTTTTCGTGTCATATTAATCCACCATGCTTCCTGTGATTGATACCTCAGGCTTTGCGGTACCAATCTCGTCCAATTTGGTTTTGCTGTCAAATATGTCTACAGTAACATCATATATCCTGTCAGCAGTTACATCGTTTGTGAGATTACGCTTTGTAATCTTGTTTTTTGCTTCCTCTGTTGCTTCATTGTTATACTTATACAATGCCTGCTTGTGAGACATTGCCGTGTCCGGATTACCAAGATTTATATCCAGATTTGTCGCTATTGTAACACTTGCCGGGTTTGAGCTGTGGGCATTGTTTTTTTCCAAAACATTCACACAAACTGTATACTCATTCTCTTTACCTGTAAGTGCAGATGAATCTGTACTCTTAGGCATCTGCTTTACAAGGTTTACATTACACTTTACACTATCATCATTTTCAATGACTATCTGTTCGTTAGGATTTGGTCCCTTTGACGAATACCACGGTGTATAAAAAATATAAATATTTCTCAAATCATGATCTAATGTATTCGATGAATTATCAAATACAATACTTTTAAACTCATCTGCCTTTTTGGAATTTGGGTCAGGATACGTCTTTCCATTTACATCATAGGAGGTAGACACTTCTACCTTTGTACTCGTTGTATTTGTTATCTTTACAGTGATTGTTCTGTTTACCTGACTCTCCTCTAAACCGGAATTTTTATTTATTACATTATCGTTTTCCAACTCAGTTTTTAAATCAGAAAATGCTCTCTGATCTGTCCAGATTGCATCATGGTCAAAATTCATTGACGAAATATCTGCCAGACTATCTGTGTTGTAATTTGTCACCTTTCCACTGTTAGCCTTGTCTGTTTTACCTGAGGCATCTTTAACCTCATCAGCCCTGGCATCAAGTGTCACAAGTGCATTGTACTTTTTTGAACCTGACTGCACATCTGACATATAAAAATAGTATTTGTGAGAGCTGCTCTCCACAAACTTCCATTTTGTTGCATCGTTTATAGTCTGTGACTTATCGGTCTTGTGAATTGAACTTGTAATCTTATTTTCTTTTTCTGATGCTGATAATCCGGAATCCACATCATCAAATCTGACTGCCGGAGCATATGAGGTACTTCCGGATCCCAATGCCGACGCAATCAGTTCCTGTGCACCACTGCTTCCGATTGCAAATCCATCCGCTATATCAAATCCCTCAGATGGATAGTTAAACTGATAGGCTAGCGTCTTCATGGAATTTTTCTCCACACCCTCCATGATATTCTCCGCAAGGTGTGTAGCATTCAGCTCATTTTTCGACTTGGCATTGGTCTTTGCCGCCATCACAAAGCTATTCAAAAAAGGAAGCACGATTATTGCAAGAATGGCTATAGACACAATAAGCTCAACAAGTGTAATTCCTCGATCATCGTCCCTTAACTTTCTCAAACCGGCTTCCTCCTTTGTAAATAGAGTTTTTATTTTAAATTTAATTCAGTGTACCAAACAGATTGTCTGTACCATGCGGTATCTCCGGTATTACCGGCGCCTGATATGGCTTATCAAGTCCATACAGGAAATATGAATCTGTGTTGAGCTCCCCTGACAGCTCACCTGTAGAATCATCAAAATTGACATTAAGACTGCTGATTGTCTTTTTGTCTGTAGAACCAATTACCTGCTCAAGCATGGATTTCAGTCCATGATACTCTGTGGTAAATGCCATTACTGAGTTGACATCATAAAGCTGATATCCTGCCACTGTGGATTTTGCATTGTTCTGTGCTGTGGCATCACTTCCTGAACCATTATCAGTGGCAGTTGTATCTGCTGACGTGCTCTCGGAAGATGATGTACTGCTATCCGCGGTGCTGCTTTCTGACGAGCTGCTATCTGATGACCCTGAGCTTTGCTCTGTGCCATCACCCGAATTGTCCGCGGTCACATCAATGGCAACAGGATCATTTACGGTTAGCTCTGTGAACTTTGTGTTAGTTGATTTCTCGATTGCAACAGCATCCATAATGCCATTTTCTATCTGTAAATAAGATGGAAAATTGTCATACACCTTCTGCATTTCATCAGACATCTTCTGCGTCTTTTTTGTATAATCATCTGCCTTTGCAGCAAGTGTAGAAAGCTGATTGTACTGTGACTTAAGCTGCATATTCTCAGTTTTCAGAGTTTCTCTCTTATTTGCCTGAGGTGCAAAGACAAAAAAGTATGTAAGTGCTAAAACGGCAATTCCGGCTAATATAATAAGTAGTTTTTTATCTCTTGCTGACATTTTAACACCTCCTTATTGTGCTGCATTATCCGATGTATTCTGTGATGCATTATCCTGCGATGTATTATCCTGCGATGTATTATCATTTGAGCCGTCAGCCTGTTTATCCGTTGTCTCAGATGTGTCTGAATCGTCCGACTGCTTAACATACACACAGTCAACTGTAAACTGTACCTTTGATGCTCCGGTCTCGTCAACCTCATCTGTGATTGTGGAAACATTCGAAACCATAATGCTGTCAAAGGTTCGAAGCTGTGCAATTACATCTGCCGCAATATCTTTGCTTCCCTGTGAAACTGTTAGTGACACTCCGTCTGTTGTGACATTCATGGAAACAAGCTTAGCCTCCGATGGAAGCTTTTTCTCAAGCTCATCTATAAAGCTGACTATCTCATCATTTTTATTGGATGATGCGTCCTGAAGCAGCTTTGTCCACTCATAATCGCTCTTTGTCTGATTGTATACATCATATATGTTCTGTGCATATGACAAGTCAGAAACCCGTCCCTTGAGAGCCATATTGTCAGATGTTAAAACAAGATTTGCAAAAATACTGTAAGCAATCAGTCCAACTGACGCTACCACACACACTCCGAGTATTATAAGAGGTATGCCAAGCGACGCTCCTTTTTGTTCTTCCATTCCATCAGGCATCGGAAGTGGCTGTCCATCCGGTCCAAGCGGGGGCTGGGCTCCCTGTTCCATCGGTACATTATTCATTCCACCGATAGGTGTGGTAAAAATATTGCCCTTTGCCTTTTTCTCATCCGTTATCGGAAGTGGCTTTAATGTGGCACCCACACAGTTGAAAAACTCTGCTATCTTTGTCTCTGCAAGATTTATATTTTTTGCAACACTTATTCCGTCAAACTGCTGTAGTGGAATAACCTTATAGTTCAGTTCATTTGTGAGAAGCTTGCTGAGTCCGCTGAAATCTGCTCCCAGGCCCACAAGGAAAATCCTGTCAATCGGTCTGTCAACGTTTCTGGACTGGTAATAGTCAATAACTCTTCCAAGACTGCTCACCAGATTGGCAAGTGTGTAGTTGACATTTGCACGGAGCTTTTTAAATCTTTCCGAATCAATCTCGTGTCCCATGTCATCGCGCTCTGCATTTTCTATCTCCGGCTGTATGACATCTGATTTGAGCTCAAGACAGGTCTTTCTCCTTGCCACATCAACAGCATCTGTAAATGAAAGATACTCTCCAAACAGCTCGCTGTCCTGAATCTCCTCGATGGCGTCTGCCAGTCCGTAATTCACATTTCGCTGAAGCTTTATGATATCTCCATCCATGACCGTGATGGTTGAAATGGTCTCATCTATCTTGATGGTGGCCTTTATGTCACCTGGAATCTCCCTTAGCATCAACTGCTTGACTGCATTTCCGCTGTAATCAAGTGCGACTATCTGAAGCCTGCAGTCCTCTGCGAGCTCCTCATATGATGATATAATCTCATTAGGTATGGCAATAACCGAAAGACGCATTTTCTTTTCTTCCGGTTTATCAATCTTTTCTATAACCTCATGAACGAGTTTGTACTGACTTAAATCCACCGGAAAATAATCCGATGCATTCATCTGCAAAAGATCCTTTATCTGCTTTTCCTTTACAAGTGGAAGCTCCATCTCTCTCGATGCGATTCGTGTGGAGTTTAAGACGAAAACAGCCTTGTTGGTGTTTATCTTCTTTTCCTTAATCTTGCTGTAAAGCATGGATCTGAACATGCTGTCCGCATGAACCACACCATCCTCTATCATTTCAGGTGGTGTTGGAAAGCTGAACATGCTGTGTACTTTTGGATTTTTTGTTTTATAATCAATTTCTACGACTCTGGTAAGGTTTTGTCCTATTTCAATTCCAAGTACTCTGTTTGCCATAACCAAGTCCTCCATATTATCTATGTTTTACACTGCGCCCGGGTTGTGTGCTAAGCTTTGTATGCTAAACACTTTACACGATGTGCGTTTGTAAAATATTATATATTTTCGGTATATCTGTGCTTTATTGAGATTTGCTGAGCTTTACTCTGCTTTTACTCTGCTTTGCTCTACTTTTTGCTCGCAAGATTTCTCAGTATCTGTTTTTCTAACAAATATGATACATTATAGCATCTTTTTAAAAGCCCGCGAGTACCAGATATGCCGATATCATTTTCTCGCCCCATAGCATCGAAATAAAAATTCCGGCTGCCAAATATGGTCCCATTGCAAGCGTGCTGCCTGCTTTTGTTATTTTCATACGGATCAGATGTATCACGGAACCGATGATGCATCCCAGGAAAAATGCTAATGTTATATTCTGCCAGCCTATTGCAAGGCCTGCGCATGCCATGAGCTTGACGTCGCCGCCGCCTATGGCTCTTCCTCCGCTCAACAGGAGGAGGATTTCAAGGAATACACTGACACAAAAGAATCCTATCACATATTCAGACCAGTTGCCATGGTCTATAAACACATGTAGGATTCCAAGCACCAGTATAAATATATTGATTCCGAATGGAATTTCATATGTTCTCCAATCTATCACACTGAGTACTATCAGTGCTGATGTAAGAAGGCAGTATATGATGCTTGATAATTCAAGTCCATTTACTGCAAATACTATAACGTACAATAAACCATTCAACGCCTCAATTATAGGGTATTGAGGTGAAATTGGTTCTTTACACTTGCGGCATCTGCCGCGTAAAAACAGCCAGCTAAACACCGGCACCATATCATACCAAGCTAACTGATACCCGCATTTCATACAGTGGGACCTCTCGGTCACCACTGTCTCATGCATTGGTATACGGTAGATACAGACGTTTAGGAAACTGCCTATAACAATTCCGAATGCAAATATTAAAATGTAGATGGGTATCAGTTCTGGTATCATTTGTTAGTGTCCTCTTTATGTATTATTCAAATACAGATTTCATATCCTTATCACCATTTGTTGTTGTACCAGATGCTGCCCAAGTACCACTTGAAGGTGTTAATGTAAAAGTCATTTCTTGCCATTTTGATGACTTCATTTTCACTTCTTTGCTTGTAGATGATAAATCAATAGACGATGTTGCTTTACCACCTTTAATTGTTATTGTTACAGTAGTTGCTGCCGCTGTTTCATTATCTGCAACTTCTGCTTCAACAGCACTCTTCATTTGCTGAACATTCTGCATATCAGTTGATACTCTTGATTTCTCAACATATTTAATAAACTGTGGAGCAAGTACACCAACAAGTACTGCCATGATGGCAATTACAACGATAAGCTCTACGAGAGAGAAACCTTTGTTGTTCTTTCTTCTCTTTTCATTCTTTTTAAGTACATTCTTTACCATAGTCTTTTCTCCTTTTCATGTAACTTGGTTTTTTATTGTCCGCAAAGAGCTGATGCCCTACTCACAACTCTTTGTTTCTTCATAGGAAAATTGTACCACTATTTTTCAAAAAATGCAAGAGGAAAATAGGACATTAGTCGCATGTTTTTCTATTATTTTCGATTGAAGCATTTTTCTCAGCATTTCCGTGTTAGCTCACAAGCCATTTTCTTACAGTTTCAACATCAAAATCTACGCACTCTGCAATGTCTTCTAACGAATGGCCTTTTTTCTTAAGCTTTAAGGCAGTCTCCATTGCTTGTTTTTTCCGTCCTTCTTCTCTGCCTTCTTTACGTCCTTCTTCTCTGCCTTCCTTTCTGCCTGTCTGAAGTGCAACCTCTTCCCAATAATCACTCACATTACACATCTCGTTCATCCTCCCTTCAAGCTCCACGCTCATTTTAAGTCCATAATCTTCTTCCAGTATCTTCTTTTTCTCCAGAAATTCCGATTTTGAAAACAGCTCTTCAAGCATTGCGATGAGTCTGTTCTTCGACAGCTCTCTGTTTTTTGCTGTTCTCGTACGGACATTTATCAATGCTCCGTTTATCTTGCTAATCTTTGGTATTTTCTTTATTTTACCATATATCAGATTGGATTTCATCCCAAATTCGATTATCGAATCATCGGTTTTCTTTGTATCCATGCATATCCAGATGCTGTATATGGATTTTATGTCATCATAGCTTGAGCCTGAAAACTCTGTTCCCTTCTGCTCTGATATCATACGCCCCATGTAGTATGTTATCCTATTTTCAAGCTTATACCCAAGCTTTGATTTTTTACTGCTCTTTTGTGCCTCAATGTTGATGATAAATTCTTTTTTCTTTCCCTTATAATACACCGGAAACTTGATGTCGTAAATGATTTTTCCATCCTCCTCATCAACGGACTCGTTTCCTGTGTTCTGGACTTTCACACCAAGCCTCTCCGGAAACTTAAGTGTTACTGTTGGCTCGCCCATGCATGGAATAATCTCATCTATTTCCATGTCTTTAAACTCCTCCACCACTGCCTGCACTATGTATGCCGCAATCTGCGGATCCGCAAGTATACACTTCACATAGTCATCACTGGTTGCCTTGTCCTGCTCTATCGCACTTAGCGTACGGGACAGGTTTGTCCTTACTTTTCTGTAAATCATTCACTTCTCCTTCTGATTTTCTCATAAAAATCTTCGTAACTTCGTAATTATTCAATACTTCTTTGAAAATAGCTGCCCTCAAAGATTCCTTAAATTTAAAAAGCTCTTAAAAGCAGGAAACCATTAAGAAGCTACTAAAAAACGCACATATTCAATAATTACTGAATAATCACTCCTTAAAACCCTTAAAATTCCAATTAAACATTTGCCACGTATAGATACGATCAGACATTTCCTGGCAATATTTAGTTTTTATACACAATGGGATTTGTGGCTGACACAGCCTGATAAATCATTGAGCCTCTGAAACAGCTCGAATTGTGTGTTTAAATTATATCATTGGTTATATACCTTTGCAAGACTTTTATTTTTTTGTTCTTCCCACGCCTTACACATGGTTACTGTTCACACCTAACAGTGTGAGCAGTAATGGGCAAGGAGAACCGCGCCACGGACGGCGCGTTTCGACGTTTTCGTCATGTATAATCAACCTATAAGGCATAATTCCTACAGTATCTTAGCTGTGCAGCGTAGCTCACGCGAGAGAGTGTACACCAGTCCGGGCTCAGGGGATGAAACCCCGCCCAACTGTCAGTACCCTCAGACAAAAAGGAAGCAGCCTCAGTGCTTTCGCTCAAAGACTCCTTCCTATAATTTACATTTCACTACAATATTAGCTCACAAGCCATTTTTTTACTGTTTCCTCGTCAAAATCCACGCATTCAGCTATATCTTCTATTGAGTATCCTTTTTTCTGAAGTTTTAAAGCCGTTACTTTTGCCTGACGAATTCTGCCTTCTTCTAGGCCTTCTTCTCTGCCTAATTCTCTGCCTTCATTTTTCTGTTCTTCCCATGCCTTACACATATCAATCACCTCTTCTTTCTCATCTATGTCTATATCCGTTCCTGCAAACAGGTTGATTGCCTCGACTGTCTCTCTGTCCATCTTGCTAAATTTTTCATCGTTCTGCAGCACTTCCTGCATCTTTTCCTTATCATACGCATTCTGCAGTACCTCGAAAAGCTGTCTGATGGATGTCCTGAATCCTGTAAAGTCTGTTATCTCCCTCGGTGCCAGCAGATTAATCCTGTAATCCGGTATGAATGGCAGAAGTTCTTCATCCACATCACCAAACATATCTGACAGCTTTCTTGGACCATCCCATTCCTTTATTCCGAGATATACTGTAATCGTAATCACCGGTATCAGCTTATCAGTTTTTGTAAATCCAGAGAGAAATTCATCCGACGTTGCCGTATCCTTTTCCTTGCGGTGCTTTTTGGCTGTTTCCTTTACCTGATTTCCATATGCCATGACATCATAAAACATGTTTTTTACCGGAATGGAATAGTGTATATCAGACTGATTCTCTACTCCTATCAGTACGACATATGATTTGCCGGTATATTTGATGCTGGCATTTTTGAAGATATCCCTCAACTTCTGCACCGCTATGGTCTTTTTGTCAAGCCCCAGTGCAGTCAGCACCTCTGTCGTGTCCCTTTCCTTAAGATTTTCCGGCAGGATGACCTCTCTTCCTCCATACAGCATATTGTTGCACAGGTCAGCAAACCTGGCATTGTCAGCAAAGTATTCCTTTGCCATTGAGTCCTTTGCGCTCAATCCTTCTCCTCCTGTTCTCTTGTGTGAGCAGGAAAATTTGGTGCCAATGAGGGTACAGTTTACAAGCTATACATGTGCTGTCCTTCTTTATGTTTACACACTGTATACAGTTCATCCGCCTTTTTACTACATTTTCTGTATTCTGTCTACATACGGCATTTCAATTTTCCTGCTGTTAATGGGTAATTAAAGCATTGAAAACTTCCATGTCCTTTGTAGAATGATGCGAAGTGGTCTGCCCTCTTCAAAGTGGTGTGCACCTGTAAAAATTGTTATGTGGTGCCGCTTACAGGAATATAATGCTTTGAGTTGATTGTAGCATAGCTACAGTTCTTTGTTATAATAATTTTTCTTTTTTGATACTTATATTTTTTCATACTGTTTCTGCACTGCACGCCTATCAGCCTGCATTCCGCCACAGTGTGAGGGGCTTCATCACATGTGACCGGCTGTGGCACGCTCTCTCTCATGAGCGCATAGCGAAACTGCTTAGATACTGTTGAATTATGCACACGATAAACAGAAATGAGCTGCCACCGAGATGTAATATATATCATTGCTGTTCAAACGCAAGCTTGACACCACGCTGTCAAGCTATGCGCCAATGCGTCAACTATTGGCAGATTACAGCCCCTGCCTCGTAGAGGCAGGGGCTGTAATCGTTACTGGTCACACTGATGGTGTGAGCAGTAACGGGCAAGGAGAACCGCGCCACGGACGGCGCGTTTCGACGGTTTCGTCATGTATAATCAACCTATAAGGCATAATTCCTACAGTATCTTAGCTGTGCAGCGTAGCTCACGCGAGAGAGTGTACACCAGTCCGGGCTCAGGGGATGAAGCCCCGCCCTACTGTCAGCAGCTACAGTTGCTATGCCAATTTTTTATTTTTCTCAAGCAGCTCATATATCTTCTCGACATCATAATCCGGCTTCATTGATAAAGCAGCTTCGTAAATCGGAGCGATAACTTCCTCTTTTTCTTCCAGATCATCCGCTATCTCTGCCACTGTTTTATTTTTCTTGATTTTCTTGACGATCAGTGAAACCTGTTCTTTTTTCCGTCCTTCTTCTCTTCCTTCTTTACGTCCTTCTTCTCTGCCTTCCTTTCTGCCTGTCTGAAGTGCAACCTCTTCCCAGTAATCACTCACATTACACATCTCGTTCATCCTCCCTTCAAGCTCCACGCTCATTTTAAGTCCATAGTCTTCTTCCAGTATCTTCTTTTTCTCCAGAAATTCCGATTTTGAGAACAGCTCCTCGAGCATCGCTATAAGTCTGTTCTTCGACAGCTCTCTGTTTTTTGCTGTTCTCGTACGGACATTTATCAATGCTCCGTTTATCTTGCTAAGCTTTGGTATTTTCTTTATTTTACCATATATCAGATTGGATTTCATCCCAAATTCGATTATCGAATCATCTGTTTTCTTTGTATCCATGCATATCCAGATGCTGTATATGGATTTTATGTCATCATAGCTTGAGCCTGAAAACTCTGTTCCCTTCTGCTCTGATATCATACGCCCCATGTAGTATGTTATCCTATTTTCAAGCTTATACCCAAGCTTTGATTTTTTACTGCTCTTTTGTGCCTCAATGTTGATGATAAATTCTTTTTTCTTTCCCTTATAATACACCGGAAACTTGATGTCGTAAATGATTTTTCCATCTTCCTCATCAACTGACTCGTTTCCTGTGTTTTGGACTTTCACACCAAGCCTCTCCGGAAACTTAAGTGTTACTGTTGGCTCACCCATGCATGGAATAATCTCATCTATTTCCATGTCTTTAAACTCCTCCACCACTGCCTGCACTATGTATGCCGCAATCTGCGGATCCGCAAGTATACACTTCACATAGTCATCACTGGTTGCCTTGTCCTGCTCTATCGCACTTAGCGTACGGGACAGGTTTGTCCTTACTTTTCTGTAAATCATTCACTTCTCCTTCTGATTTTCTCATAAAAATCTTCGTAACTTCGTAATTATTCAATACTTCTTTGAAAATAGCTGCCCTCAAAGATTCCTTAAATTTAAAAAGCTCTTAAAAGCAGGAAACTATTAAGAAGCTACTAAAAAAACGCACATATTCAATAATTACTGAATAATCACTCCTTAAAACCCTTAAAATTCCAATTAAACATTTGCCACGTATAGATACGATCAGACATTTCCTGGCAATATTTAGTTTTTATACACAATGGGATTTGTGGCTGACACAGCCTGATAAATCATTGAGCCTCTGAAACGGCTCGAATTGTGTGTTTAAATTATATCATTGGTTATATACCTTTGCAAGACTTTTATTTTTTTGTTCTTCCCACGCCTTACTGTCAGTCCCTGCAGTTGTTATGCCATTTTTTCAACACTAAAAAAGCAGCCCCGGGTTCACACTCAAGGTCTGCTTTTTTCATTTTATAGAGTGTCCATAGCCTGATACATGGTGAGCATTGGTGCCATAACTGCTGCCACAAGCACACCGACAATTGCGGCCAGTACAAGAATAATCATAGGCTCGATTGCAGCCATAACTGTCTGGGTAGCCATCTCTACTTCCTCATCATAGTAGTCTGCAAGACGCGTGAGCATACCCTCGAGATCTCCTGTTTCCTCTCCGATTCTGGTCATATGTGATACCATAGGTGGAAACAGTCCACACGCTGTGATTGGCTCTGAGAGAGGAACACCCTTGCTGACCTCCTCTCTTGCCTTGTTCAATGCATTTCTGTAGAGAGCGTTTTTCATGGTATTTGCAGTAATACCAAGTGCCTCTATCATTGGAAGTCCTGAATATACCAGTGTTGAAAGTGTACGAGCATAATTGCTGGCCGCGGTTTTTATGTTTAGCTTTCCAAAAACCGGAAGCTTTCTGGCCAGTGTACCAAAAAATATCTGTCCACTGTTGGTCTTCTTATACGCCTTTATCGCAATAACCGCTATCGCGACTACTGCTACAATTATATACCAGTAACCGGTGACAAAATTACTCATTGCCAAAACCGCTTTTGTGATTCCAGGAAGTTCTGTACCGAGATCATTAAACATATCTGAATAGCTAGGAATTACCTTAACAAGCATGACAATTACAACTGCTATCGCAACTATTACGACAATTATAGGATAAACGGCAGCTTTTTTTATCATACCGTTTAGCTTTGCTGATTTCTCAAAATGTGCTGACATTCTTTCAAACGCAACATCTATTTTACCTGATGCCTCTCCTGCCGCAACCATGCTGACCATGATATCAGGAAAAACGTTGGGATACTTTTTCAGACTGTCTGAGAGTGTCTCACCTTTCTGGATTTCCGCATGCACACCCTTTATGGCCTTTGCCATCGTCTTGTTCTCTGTCTGGTCAGAAAGCATATCGAGTGTGTCAAGAATTGTGACACCTGCATTTATCATACTTGTGAACTGACGACAGAACACTGACAAGTCTCGCGGTTTCACCTTTCCGCCTATGCTAAAGGATATTTCCTTTGTGAGTGCAGTTGCTTTTGTAAGACTTATGACCATATTTCCTTCAAGCTTTAGCTTATTTTTTGCCTCAAGTTCTGTCTCTGCAACTATATTTCCTTTTTTTTCTTTTCCGTTTGGATCTATGACCTGATATGTCCAATCAGCCACTTTCGTATCCTCCTTTACGGTAATTCAACAATTTTATATAAATTAATTCTTAATTTAATGTACATCTGATAATACTAATAGCGAAGATGAATGCGGTTAGACATGGCAGCCGGATCGTGGGCATACGATAATGCTGTTTCCGGTGCAATGAGCCCCTGACTGTAATACTGTGTGATGCAGTCATCCATAGTCTGCATGCCTTCCCTCTTTGATGTCTGTATAATTGACGGAATCTGAAAAGCCTTTGCCTCACGGATCAGGTTTCTGATAGCATTGTTGGCAAGAAGCACCTCAAATGCTGCTATTCGTCCACCGTTTACCATTGGAAGCAGATGCTGGGCTATGATGCCCTCGAGTACACCTGAAAGCTGCACTCTTATCTGCTGCTGCTGATGTGGCGGGAACACATCTATGATACGGTCTATTGCATCAGCCGCACTGTTTGTATGAAGCGTGGAGAAAACAAGATGTCCTGTTTCTGCTGCTGTGATAGCTGTAGAAATAGTCTCAAGATCACGCATCTCTCCTACAAGTATTACATCCGGATCCTGTCTGAGTGCAGCACGAAGCGCAGCCGCATATGACAGTGTATCTTTTCCAACCTCTCTCTGTGTCACTATAGAACGCTTTCTTGAATGGAGGTACTCTATAGGATCTTCCAGCGTGATTATATTTTTTGAATCTCTTGTTGCTATTACGTCAATAAGACTGGCAAGTGTGGTTGATTTTCCACTTCCTGTGGCTCCTGTTACCAGAACCAGCCCTCTCATCTTTGTGGTAAGATTCACTACCGCCTGCGGTATTCCAAGCTGCTGTGGTGAAGGTACATCATATGAAAGGATTCGAAGAGCTGCCGCATATGAACCTCTCTGTCTGAACACATTCGCCCTGACTCGTGAAAAGCCCTCTACTGAAAAAGCAAAGTCAAGCTCTCCCTTTTCCTTAAGCTCCCCAAGAAGCTCTCTTGGAACTATCGGACTAAGCAGATTATCTGTCTCCTTGTCGGTCAATACCATATTTCCCTGTGGCACAAGAGTTCCGTCTATACGAAGCATTACCGGATTTCCCGGCGCGATATGTATATCTGATGAATTCTGCTGCTGTGCCGCTCTAAGTACGTCTGTTATCTGCATTTTTCTCCCCCCTTAGTTCTCAAATGTTGTCTTTAACATCTCATGATATGAGGTCACTCCCTGAAGGACCAGTCTTATTGCACTCTGTCTTAAGGTATGCATGCCCTCAGTACAGGCTGTCTCATTGATTTCATCAGGCGAAGCGCCTTTTCCTATTAGCGTTTTAAGCTTTGGTGTAACTGTCATTATCTCATATATTCCTATTCGACCTTTATAGCCGGTATGGTCGCAGCGTTCACAGCCACATGGCTCATATACTTTCACCGGTTTAAATGCCGGAATACCCATAAATTCCTTTTCCTCTTCTGTGAGCAGATGCTCCTTCTTGCAATCCGGACAAAGTCTTCTGACAAGTCTCTGCGCGATAATTCCCTTTACAGAATCTGCCAGCAGATAGCTCTCCACTCCCATATCCTCAAGTCGTGAAAGCGTACTCGCAGAACTGTTTGTATGCAGTGTGCTTACCACAAGGTGTCCTGTGATGGATGCCTGCACCGCAATCTCCGCTGTCTCGCGGTCTCGAATCTCACCGATCATGATGATATCAGGGTCCTGTCGCAGAATAGAACGAAGTGCTGACGCAAATGTCAGATCTGCCTTATTATTTACCTGAACCTGGTTGATTCCGTCTATATTGGCCTCCACAGGATCCTCAACCGTGATAATATTTACGTCCTCACTGTTCAGCTCTGAAAGCGCTGTGTAAAGTGTCGTTGACTTACCACTTCCTGTAGGTCCTGTTACCAGTATGATACCATTGGTATTCATCAGTATATGATCAAAGGCCTTAAGCTCTTCGTCTGAAAATCCCAGCTCCTTTTTATCTCTTGTAAGTGCCTTTTTCTGCGCAAGTCGCATAACGCATTTCTCACCGAATACTGTTGGAAGGATTGATACTCGGATATCATACTCTGTCTTGTCTATCTCCATAGTGATACGGCCGTCCTGCGGCTTTCGCTTCTCTGAAATATCCATGCCTCCGATAATTTTCAGTCGGGTAATGATAGCTGAGAGAAGATGTATGCTGTAGGATGCCTTCTCATAAAGTGCACCATCAATTCTGTAGCGCACTCTGACCTTATTTTCAAGTGCCTCTATATGTATATCTGAAGCCCTGAGTCTGGCTGCCTGCTCAATTATAGAGTTGACAAGCAAAACAACCGGTGAATTGTTGACGTCCTTGCTGGTAGCTTCCTCTGCCTCGGCATTTTTCTGCTCACGCTCTTTTCTCTCTCTTGCATACTCCTGCGCTGCCTTCATAGCCTCGGTATCACCATAGTACTTGTCAAGTGTCAGAAGAATATCTCTGGCTGTCGCAACCGCCGGCTCAGCCTGCAGATTTGTGATGATGGAAAAATCATCCAGTGCGACCATATCCATCGGATCTGCCATTGCTACATGTACGATATTGGCATTCTTTGGATCAAATGCAATTGGTATCATGACATGCTTTCTGAGCACTGTCTCATTGACAAGCGCCTGCACCTCTTCCGGAATGTTCATGGCACTGACATTCACAAACGGAAGCTCAAGCTGCTGCGAAAGTGCCTTTGCAATCTGAAGCTCATTGGTAAATCCAAGCTCTACAAGAGTCTCACCTATCTTTTTGTGAGTCTCCTTTGATTTTTTCAGAGCCTGCTCAAGTTGCTCCTGAGTTATTACATTTTCATTTATAAGCATATCTCCGATACGCTTTTTCTCTCGTCTTAAAGCCATTTCGGCTCCCCCTTCGTTTTATATAGGAAAATTGTACCATTATAATTATCTTATTTCAAGTGCTTTATTAAGAAAATTTTGACGTATAACCCGACATGATAATGTAAGGCTATACGTCTTAAAATAACTCTGTATTTAAGTCCTGCCGAAGCATAGACTCTCATTGTTAAAAACTAACGATTCCGAGCGCCTGCAGCAACAGTATAAGCAGGAATGCCGGTGCAATAAATTTAACCATGATTATATAAAGTCCTTTTCTGGTGAATTTGCTGCCTCCGCGTGTAACCTCATCTATTATTACCTTTGGACTTGCTATCCATCCGATAAGGATACATGTGGCAAGTGCCACGATTGGCATGAGCACATTGTTGCTGACATAGTCCATTATATCAAGTATCTGTCCGACTGTGCCGTTTGGAAGCTTAACCTCCATATAGAGCTTATTGTAGCCAAGGCAGACTATTATCTCTGCAATCAGACCATATACCGTGACTAAAATTGCGCTTTTTCTGCGGCTCCAGTGAAATCTGTCTATAAGACTCGATACAATAGCCTCCATAATTGATACAGACGATGTGACTGCTGCAAATGCAACTATCATGAAGAATATAAGTCCCACAATATCTCCTGCTATTCCCATTGCATCAAATACCTTTGGCAGTGATATAAACATAAGACCCGGTCCTGCTGACATGCCGTCACGGCCCATGAATACATATACTGCCGGAATGATCATAAGGCCTGCAAGGAATGCAACAAGTGTATCAAATATCTCTATCTGGTTGATTGAACCCATGAGCTTTGATTCCTTCTTGACATACGAACCATATGCAACCATGATTCCCATAGCCACACTGATTGAGTAGAACAGCTGACCGAGCGCATCAACAAATACTGTGACAAGCTTTTTCATTGTAAGCCCCTTGAAGTCAGGAACCACATATATCTTAAGACCCTCAAGACCATTTCTTACTGCGCCTGATGCATCCTTATAATTGAGCGTCAGCGAGAAAATACCGATTGCAAAAATAAGCACAACAAGGATAGGCATTAGCACCTTGCTGAACCGCTCGATACCTTTATTGACTCCGCCAATGACAACTGCTGCTGTTAAAAGCAGATAAACCACTCCAAATATGATTGGTGCCCACTGGCCTGTGATAAAGCCTGTAAAATATCCATCCGCAACCGCATTTTTACCGCTTCCTGTAATGAAAAGTGTAAAGTATTTTAAAACCCATCCACCTATAGTACAGTAGTAAGGCAGAATAATAGCCGGTACTATACATGCAAGCACACCGATAAACTTACCCTTTGGATTGATAAGACCATACGCGGTGAGCGGTCCCTGTCCGGTCTTACGTCCTATTGCAATCTCAGTGGTAAGCAATGTAAAACCAAAGGTCAGAACAAGTATCAGATACACCAGCAGAAAAAGTCCTCCTCCGTCCTTTGCTGCCAGATACGGAAACCTCCATATATTTCCAAGTCCTACCGCACTGCCGGCTGCCGCAAGAACGAACCCAATGTTGCCGGAAAAAGTGCTTCTTGATTTTTCTTTCATTTTCTACTGTCTCCTTAATAAATTATATAGTTTAATTTCGATTTAATATGGACATTGTTTCCATTTATAAATCTAATATACCTATTATAATCATCTAGAGTACATTTTGCAACGGTTGATATTTTTTATTCGCATTTGCAGTACGTGTGGTGGCACATGGCAGGTGTCGTGAGTGCTACGCTATACTGTCAAGATACTGTACGAATTATGCCTCAAAAACTTTCTTAACTTGACGAAACCGTCGCTATTCGCTCTAACGACACCTGCCATGTGCCACCACACGTAACGCAAATTCACCACAACATAAGGAACGTAAGCCCCGGGTACCGCTGGCGCACACGTACTCCCGCCGGAGCGCATAGCGAAGTGGCTTAGATACTGTAGAAATTATGCCCACAAAACGCAGAAACGCCCCTGCATGGACGCAGGGGCGAGGAGAACCGCGCCACGGACGGCGCGTTTCGACGGTTTCGTCAAGCATAGAAAACCTATCAAGCATAATTTCGTACAGTATCTTAGCCACGTAGCGTAGCGACGGCAGGAGTACGTGTGCGCCCGTGGTACCCGGGGCTTGCGTTCCGTACTATTATCCTAAATAAGGTTTTTAATGCCCTCTGTTAAACGCTTTGCAACTCTCACATTGTTCATAGTGTAAAGATGAATCCCCTCCACATCATTAGCTAAAAGCTCAATTATCTGACTCTCGCAGTAAGACATTCCGGCATCAAAAAGTGCAGCCTTGTTGTCTCCGTATCTGTGGACAATCTTCTGGAACTTCTCAGGGAACTTTGCTCCGCACATTGTGACCATTCTCTGAATCTGAGCCGCATTGATACAAGGCATGATGCCCGGGATAACAGGCACATTGATACCTGCAAGCCTGCAGTCCTCAGCAAAATTGAAGAAGGTATCATTGTCAAAGAAGAGCTGCGATAAAAGAAGCTCTGCTCCTGCATCAACCTTTTTCTTAAGATTCTTAATATCATCTACCTTATCAGCTGCCTCCGGATGGATGTCCGGGTAGCACGCACCTGCGATACAGAACTGATCACCTGTGGTGTCCTTTATGTACTTAATAAGGTCGCTTGCATGGAGAAAATCCTCCTTTGCAGGCACGTTCGGATTTCTGTCTCCTCTTAAAGCGAGGATATTCTCAATGCCCTCATATGAAAGCTGTCTGGTGAACTCATCTATCTCTGCCTTGTTATAGCACAGACATGTAAGGTGTACGACCGGCTCCACATTGTACTGGTTCTTGATTTTCTTCGCAATCTCGATAGTCTTGTTATTGTTTGAGCTGCCGCCTGCGCCAAATGTCACGCTGATGTACTCAGGATGACAATCACAGAGTATTTCAAGCATCTCATCTATATTTTTGAAGTCTTCCTCCTTCTTTGGTGGAAATATCTCAAAGGAGAGCGACTGTGGTTTGTTTGTATGTATCTGTGTAATCTTCATGTTATCCTCCGGTATATATGGTTATTCAATAATTTGTAATTTTTATAGTCCATATATTACTGTAGTTTTTTGTCATTGTAAAATATATTTTTCTTTTAGTTTGTCATAAATAAAATCTATATCAAAACTTGCTGAGTCTTTGATTTTTTTTAATGTGGTGATATAATGAACAAAGCAAATCCAAAAGGGGTAACTAATGAAAAAAATAGATTTTGATAACGATTCGATAAAGAAAAATATATTGCAGGCTGCTCTGCCCATGCTGGCAGCTCAGATTCTAAGCCTGTTGTACAATATAGTAGACCGCATATACATTGCCCGCATACCGGATATGGGAACCACTGCACTCGGTGCTGTGGGGCTTTGCTTTCCTATTATAATGCTGACAATCGCTTTCTCCAATCTCTTTGGAAGTGGTGGCGCTCCGCTTTTTTCAATAAAAAGAGGCATGAGTGATGACAGAGCCGCCAATACTATAATGAATACGAGCTTTACAATGGTCTGCACATTCGCAGTCGTTTTTACAGCTTTGTGCATGATTTTTGCAAAGCCTCTTTTAATCGTGTTTGGCGCATCTGAAAATGCTCTCAAATATGCTCTGCCATACCTGCTCATTTATTTGATAGGAACACTCCCATCCATGATTTCAACCGGCATGAATCCCTTTATCAACGCTCAGGGCTACTCCACTACCGGCATGCTGTCTGTGGCAATCGGATCCGTTGCCAATCTGGTTTTAGACCCGCTTTTTATATTTGGATTTAATTTTGGCATCAAAGGAGCAGCTATTGCTACGGTCATCTCACAAATACTGTCTGCTCTCTATGTGCTTCACTTTCTTAGGAAAAAGGCTGAGCTTAAGGTGCGCCTTATGACACTCTCTGAATTCAGTGAAAACACACGCTATGCAAAGGACATCATAAGCCTTGGAACCTCCGGCTGTGTCATGCAGCTCACCAACAGCCTGGTATCTATATGCTGCAACAATGTGCTTTCAGTGACCGGTGGCGATTTGTACGTATCGGTAATGACCATCGTATCAAGCATCAGGCAGATGGTCGAGACTCCAATTTATGCAATAGTGGAGGGTTCATCTCCTGTTTTAAGCTACAACTATGGCGCCAAAAGGCCGGCCCGGGTGAGAAAATCTATTTTCACTATGGGACTGCTCGTGCTTCTATATACAGCTGTCATGTGGAGTGTAATCATACTTGCTCCTCATGCCCTGATTGCTATTTTCAGTTCCGATGCCACCCTTATGGATGATGCGGTGAAGGCTTTAAATATCTACTTTGCGGCATTCATATTTATGGATCTGCAGTACATCGGACAGACTACCTTTAAATCACTTAACAAAAAGAAGCGGGCTATATTTTTCTCCCTGCTTCGCAAGGTGTTCATCGTTGTACCGCTGACATATATTCTGCCATACTCCTTTGGTATGGGAACCGACGGTGTATTTATGGCAGAGCCTGTATCAAACGTGATTGGCGGAAGCATCTGCTTTGTAACCATGCTTAGCACAGTACTGCCGGAGCTTCGCAGGATGGATCAGTAATTACAGCATCTCATCAATGCAGATGCCGTAGCCTCCGGTCGGATCATCGACAAACACATGGGTGACTGCTCCTATTATTTTACCATCCTGTATGATAGGGCTTCCGGATGTGCCCTGCACTATGCCACCGGAGAGCTCTATCAGCCTTTCATCTGTCACCTTAAGCTCCATTCCCTTGTTTGTATCTGTCGCTTTTTTGTCTATATTTGTTATTTCCAGATTATATTTTTCCAGTTTTCCTGATATTTCCGATATCATCTGCGCACTGCCTGTGTGTATCTCATCCTTGCCGGCAACCGGATAATACGTATCCTCTGCGGCATATTCCGACAATTCATCGCTGTCAAGCTGTCCGTAAATTCCCAGATTACTATTGCAGTCAAGTGTGCCTATATGGCTTTTTTTGCCAAAATATACCACTCCGCCTATCTCGCCCGGCACGCCGGCTTTTCCCTTTTTGATTTTGGTAAGCTTCATGCTGTACAAATCACCACTGTTTGCATACAAGAGATTGCCGCTTTGCGTTCCGTCTCCTATTCCATGCCCCAGTGCTCCAAAACGGCCGTCCTTTGTATAATAAGTGATAGTACCGATTCCTGCCAGATCGTCCTTCACCCATATTCCCATGTAGTATCTGCCATCATCCATCCTCACAGGCGTGATATCCGCTGACATTGCTTCACCACCTCTAAGAAATTTAATTTTCACCGTTCTTTTATTAATTTCTGTTTTAATTTTACTGCTATCACTCTTATTTTCATTTATTATCTCTTTCTGACTTTCTACTGTACTACTTTTATCTTCATTACTTTTATCTTCATTACTTTCATCTTCATTACTTTCATCTTCATGACTTTCATCATACTGCTTCATAATATCATTCACAGCTTCAGAAAGCTCCTCCTTGTCTGCCACAGTGCGCCCATTGACAGATAGGATGTAATCACCGCACTGCACCTTTTTATCTGCCGGATTGACTTTTTTGCCCTCCTCGTCTGTCACCTCCGTCGTATTCACTACAAGCACTCCCTCTGTCTGCTCATATATACCGGTCAGCCTGCCACAGGCATATACGCCCTCAACACTTATTCCATCACTTATTTTATCTGTCTCTTCATAATCTCTGTCAGTAGCTCTGTGAGTTGATGCTGTATCTGCTGTCTGTCCTATGTCTTGTTCGGTTCCGCTGTTTTCACCGTTTCCGCCATTCTTGCCCGAATCAGCCAATACACTGGCCGCCTGTCCTGGAAGCCCTGTCGCATATCTTCCATATCCGGCCTTTGATTCATTTAAAAAGCTTCCTAATGCACTTTCATCAAATGCCTTATCTACCCTGCTGCACCACTTATCATCACTGCTTAGTGCAAACATAGCTATCACTGCTGCAGCCAGCGTGACACTCACAAATTTTCCAAAAAACTTCCGCATACTATTACCTCCATTTGGATTAGTATGCTCCTGTAATTTTTCTTTTATTCTTTTAATATCTTATTATCTTATTATCTCATTCTAACTATTCCAAATTATTTTGAGCAAAAACCGGTAAAATTTGACAGTTTAGGTGTTTTCCTATATAAACAGAAACGTACGGCTGACCACCGGTGATATACTGGTAATCAACCGCACCGTAAACTGATAATGTCAGATTTTTTTCTCCATGGCAAGCGCTTTCATCTCGCGTGCGCTCTCCATCACGGTATCTGTGATTTTTGCACCGCCGAGCATTCTGGCAAGCTCAGCCACGCTGTCATTGTCAGTTAGTCTTCGAATCCTTGAAACCGTGGATTTGTTCTCGACAGCTTTTTCAATAAGGAAATGTGCATCTGCCATAGCTGCTATCTGTGGCAGATGTGTGATACATATAATCTGATGGTTGCGGCCAAGCTCATTCATCTTCTCAGAGACCATCTGAGCTGTACGTCCACTGATTCCAGAATCAATCTCATCGAAAATAAGCGACTCAATGTGATCATTTTCTGCCATGATTGTCTTGATGCCAAGCATGATACGCGACAGCTCTCCTCCCGATGCTACCTTGCCGAGCGGTTTAAGCGGCTCTCCGGGGTTAGTTGATATGAGAAACTCCGGCGCATCGATGCCGTTTGCCGTATAGTCAGACAATCTGTCAAACTGCATATCAAACTGTACATCAAGAAAATTCAAATCATTAAGTGCTGATTTAATTTCTGACACAAGCTTTACAGCACTCCTTTGTCTGATTTCTGATACCTCATCCGATATCTGTGCCAGCTCCTTTTCCTTTTTCGCAAGCTGCTGCTCTAATTTCTGTAAATAAGAATCATAATCATTCAGGACACTGATACGCTCCCTCTTTTCATTGAGTGCTATCAGTATATTATCAATTGAGTTGCCGTATTTGCTCTTTAGATGATTTATCTCATCCAGACGCTTTTGTGTCTCATAGAAGGTCTCCTCGTCAAACTCAGCCTGTGATATATATCCTGATATCTCGTGATTAAAATCAGAAAGCAGACTGTCTATCTCTGACAGCTGACTCTCCAGAGCTTCCACATCCGTATCATAGCCTGATACCTGTGACAGCTCTCTTACCGCCCTGCCAATAAGCTCTGAGGCACTCTCCATCTCGCCTCCTGTGGCAGAATATGCAGCATTAACGCCCTCCATGATTTTCTTTCCGTTTGAAAACTTCCTAAACTGTGCCTCAAGCTCCTCATCCTCACCCGGCACAAGGGAAGCTTCTTCTATCTCCTTCACCTCGTACTCCAGGAATGACAGCTCACGGCTTCTTTCTTCATTGTCGATATTTGACTTTTCATACTCATCCTTAAGCGCCCTATATGCTTTGTATGTGACTGAAAGCTGCTGCTTTTTATCTCCAAGCGACTGCTTTGCGTACTCGTCAAGTATATCAAGGTGTTTTTTCTTTGATAAAAGCGACTGGTGCTCATGCTGACCGTGGATATCTATGAGATATGAGGCTATTTCCTTCATTCGCGAAACAGACACGGCTTCACCGTTTACCCTGCCGACTGCGCGCGACTGTGTGATTTTACGGCTTAAAATCACGCATCCGTCCTCGACCTCCACATCAAGCTCCCTTAAAGCCTCTATAATCTTTGGGTCCTCAACTGAAAAAATAAGCTCCACAAAAGCAGGCTTTTCATTGTCTCTTAGCATCTCCTTTTGCACTTTTTCACCAAGTGCCAGATTGATAGAGCCTATGATGATTGATTTTCCGGCTCCGGTCTCTCCCGACAGTATATTTAGTCCGTCCGAAAACTCAACCTCACACTCATCTATGAGTGCCAGATTCTTTACATGTAGATTTTGTAACATATTTTCTCCTTCCTCTCCCAGGCATGACGATATATGTTATTTTCTGTTACAGTTCAGCTATAATCTGATATTCATGTAACATCATTCCACAATTCTGCGGATTTTTTTCATCACCGCATACGTATCATCAACAGTCCGGATTGCACACATGATCGTATCATCTCCGGCAATCGAACCGACGATTTCTCTCATCTTCATGGCATCTATTGCAGCACAGACTGCGCTTGCCATTCCCGACACTGTCTTTATAATGAGGATATTCTGTGCCATATCCATTGACAAAAAGCCCTCTCTGAGCACTCTTTCGTATTTCTTTGAGAGATTCTCAGGTGCATCCGTTATCACGGCGTACTTCTGTCTGCCGCCTGCGGTAGGAATCTTTGTGAGCTTAAGCTCCCTGATATCCCTGGATACTGTGGCCTGAGTCACGCGAAAACCATCTTTTTCAAGAAGCGCAGAGAGCTCATCCTGCGTCTCTACCTCATTCTTTTGGATTATCTCAATTATCTTGGATTGTCTGTTTGTTTTCATGTCCTGTCACCTCATAAATATTATTTGTAACTATTCATTATAACAATCCTTATCTGTGTTATGAATAATTTCCCATCTTTTTGCGGAGTATCTCCAAAAAGCTTCTCTTGTGAAGCTTGCAAATCTTTGTATGATTGGCTGCCTTTGAAATAACAAACCGATCTCCCACAGCCAGCTCTGCCGTGGTGTCGCCATCATAGCTGACACACGCCAGCTCATCGTTTTGCTCCCTGCGGCTTAGAATCTCTATCTCTATCTCATCATCGCCTGAAAGCACAATGCTCTTTGACGTAAGATTGTGAGCATTGTTCGGTGTGAGCAGTATCATATCGCCCTTCGGATCCACAATCGGACCTCCCGCCGACATACTGTAGCCTGTAGAGCCTGTTGGAGTCGCAACAATGATGCCGTCGGCATGGTAATTGTTTAAAAACTCACCGTTTACATACACATTGAGGCTTAATATCTGCAAATTGTCCTTTCTATGGATGACTATATCATTTAATGCAACTCTCGAGGTCTCACTGCCCCTTTTATGTCCTGTGAGCATAATACGATCCTCTGTCATGTATTTATCAGCCATGAGCGAATCAATAGCGTCAAATACCGTAGCTTCCTCCACCTCACACAGATAGCCGAGTGTACCGAGATTCACTCCCATAAGCGGAATCTCAAGTGTCTCAACCCTTGTGGCTGCACGAATCAGTGTACCATCTCCGCCGAGCACAAGAATACACTGCGTATCCTGTGGTATATCCTCCAGCTCAAACTCGTTATCGGATATAGCCTCGACATTGCTCATAAGACCCTTTGCCGTGCCGCCCTTTTGCTCTATGTATGCCACTATTTTATTTGTATGTGCAAAATCCCTGTCCTTATAGGCATTTGCTATCACAACAAAATGTTTCATAGTCTATTTCCTGTCCAGCTCTCCATGCGCGGCCTCAACCACACTATGAATATCCACTGATTCCTCCTTTATAGGATCATCTGTCTTTTTGATATGTACGAGGTACTCTATATTGCCCTCCGGCCCCTTGATTGGCGAATACTCAAGGTCTAACACGCTAAATCCATTTGAAAGTGCAAAGGATATGATATTGTTCACTACCTCCTCATGCACGCTCTTGTCACGGACCACGCCCTTTTTACCTACCTTTTCCCTGCCTGCCTCAAACTGTGGCTTGATAAGACAAACCATCTCGCCACCGTCCTTTAACAGTGCTCTTGCAGGACCTAACACCTTGGTAAGTGATATGAATGACACATCAACCGATGCAAAATCCAGCTCATCATCTATGTCCTTGGGCGTCACATACCTGATATTGGTCTTTTCCATACACACCACGCGCTCGTCCTGACGCAGCTTCCATGCAAACTGGCCATATCCGACATCCACGGCATACACCTTTTTAGCACCATTTTGAAGCATACAGTCTGTAAAACCGCCTGTTGAAGCACCTATATCCATGCACACCTTGCCATCCATCGTGATATCAAAGTGCTTCATAGCCTTTTCAAGCTTTAGCCCTCCACGGCTCACATACTGCAGTGTCTTTCCATGAATCTCAATATTGCAGTCATCAGGAAATGTGCTTCCCGCCTTATCCTCACGGTTGTTATTTACAAAAACATTGCCCTCCATAATCATGGTCTTTGCTTTTTCCCGTGATGGTGCAAGGCCTCTGTTTACAAGTAATACGTCTAATCTTTCTTTCATACTGTATGTTACCTCTATCTATAATGCTGCTATTATACGCTTAGCCACCGATTCGGCATCCACATGCAGCTCCTTTTTGAGCACCTCGACATTGCCATGCTCCACATAGCAGTCAGGAAGTGCAACTGTCAACACCTCAAGAGCTATGCCGTTAGTCTTGACATACTCCGTCACATGCTCACCAAAACCGCCGCTTTGCACGTTTTCCTCCATAGTCACAAGCAGGCTGTGTTCAGCCGGCAGTTCCTTAATTGCTTCCTTGTCAAAAGGCATTGCAAAACGCGCATTGATAAGTGTAGCAGAGATTCCCTCTGCCTCAAGCAGCTTTACTACATCAACGGCAGTCTTTACCATACTGCCGAGTGCCATGATAGCCACCGCGCTTCCTTTTCTGATTAGCTCACTCTTTGCAAGCTCTATCGGCTGTCTGATTTCCTTAAGGCCGTCATAGGCTTCACCTCTTGGATATCTGAGTGCAATCGGACCGTCATATGCCACTGCAAATTTCATCATATCAGACAGCTCCCACTTATTCTTCGGAGCCATGATTGTCATATTCGGGATGACCGACAGATATGATATGTCAAATATTCCCTGATGTGTCTCTCCGTCGCTGCCTACAAGCCCTGCCCTGTCGATTGCAAAGATGACATGCAGATTCTGTATGCACACATCGTGAAGTATCTGGTCAAACGCCCTTTGTAAAAATGACGAGTACACCGCAAATACCGGGATAAGTCCTGACTTTGCAAGACCTGCCGCAAAGGTCGTGGCATGTGCCTCGGCTATTCCCACATCAAAAAACCTATCCGGGAAATTTCGGTGAAATCTGCGAAGCCCTGTTCCTTCTGCCATGGCAGCTGTTATCGCAACTACCTTTGGATTTCTCTCGCCCAGCTTCTTCATGACTGTTGAGAAAACATCTGTGTAATTGGCCTTCGTGCGCTTATTCTTTGGAAGCCCTGTCTCTATAACAAACGGCTCTGCCCCGTGAAATCTGGAAGGATAACGCTCAGCCGGGGCATAGCCAGCTCCCTTTTTCGTGAGCACATGCACAAGCACCGGGCCATCCACACGCTTTGCCTCATCAAACACACGGCACATTTCCTTTATATCACTGCCATCCACAGGTCCCAAATAGATGATGCCCATCTCCTCAAAGAACATACCCGGAATAAAAAGCTGCTTTATGCTGCTCTTTGTATTCCTGATATGCTTTACCATACGCTCTCCGTAGATTGGTATATGGTTTAGGGAATTCATGACATTATTCTTAAAATCCCTGTATGCATCCGCTGTGCGAAAGCCTGAAAGATACTGACTGATGCCCCCGACGTTCTCTGAAATCGACATATTGTTGTCGTTTAGCACTATAATAAAATTGCCCTTCACGCTTGAAGCGTTGTTGAGCGCCTCATATGCCATGCCTCCGGTCAGCGCACCGTCTCCGATGACTGAAACCACGTGGTAGTCCTCTCCTGTCACCTGTCTGGCTGTCGCAAGCCCAAGTCCCGCTGAGATAGATGTGGAGCTGTGTCCTGTATTAAAGCAGTCACAGTCGCTCTCATCCGCCTTTGGGAAACCGCTCATGCCTCCATACTGTCTGAGCGATGAAAATCCATCCTTTCTGCCGGTGAGTATCTTGTGTGTGTACGACTGATGCCCTACATCCCACACTATCTTATCCTTCGGCAGATCAAAGCACAGATGCAGCGCCATGGTAAGCTCCACAACTCCGAGGTTTGATGCCAGATGACCTCCTGTCACCGATATGCTCTCTATAAGAAACTGCCTGATTTCATCCTTTAACAGCTCAAGCTCCTCAGGTGTCAGTTTTTTTATATCATTTTCCTTTTGTATCTTTTCTAAAACCATCCTATTTCTCCCGATGGATCAGATATTCAAATAACTCCTTAAGAAATGCATCGTCGTATCCCAAATCATCAAGCAGCTCCTCTGCCTCCTTGGAGATGCGCTCCACATCAGAAACCGCCTTATCCAATCCCTCAAATGTGACATATGTCGCTTTATTATTTTTCTCGTCACTGCCTACCGGCTTTCCAAGCACCTCAAGTGTACTTGTGACATCAAGCACATCATCCTGTATCTGAAACGCCAGCCCCAGCTTTGCCGCTATCTGCTCCACGCGTGATACCTCATCAGACGATGCCCCTGCCAGAATTGCGCCTATCATCATCGAGCTCTCTATAAGTGCGCCTGTCTTAAGCCTGTAGATAAAGTCAAGCTTTTCCCTTGTGACAGGACAGTCATCGGATTTCTCGCTTTCTACATCAACCACCTGTCCTCCGACCATGCCATACACGCCTGCCTTTTTTGCAAGCACCGCAAATGCCCTTGCCACACGCGCATCAGCCACCTCCATGCCAAAAGCCTTTGCTGCGGTCTCATATGCCAGGTTTAAAAGTGCATCCCCAGCAAGAATGCCCATAGCCTCACCGTACACAGCATGTGTGGTCTTCTTTCCACGCCTGTACTCATCATTGTCCATGGCAGGCAGGTCATCATGCACCAGCGAGTAGGTGTGTATCATCTCGATTGCTGCCATAAATGGCTCAATCACTGCACTGCTTCCGCCAAACATATGGTAAGTCTCTTCCATGAGGATAGGGCGAAGCCTCTTTCCACCGGCTCTCACACTATAGTTCATGGCCTCAAAAATAATCCTCTGCTGTCCCTCCTCAGCGGGAAGAAACTTCTCAAGCAAGTTATTTATATGCTCTACCTTTCGCTGCAGCTCTTCCATGAATTGAGACTTATTTAAATTCCCATTTAAGCTCATCAGAATTCCTCCAGTTGTCCGTCGCTGTTTAGCACAAGCATGGCCTTTTCCATGCCCTGTACCATATCATTGGCACTTTTTACCTCATCAAGCCCCTTCTTATATAGCTCAAAGGCCTCATCCAGGGATACATCCGCATCCTCCATCCTCGCCACTATCTGCTCCAAGTGTGCAAATCGCTCCTCGAGTGTCAGTGTTTTTTCATTTTCTTTGCTCATCGTTAATAACCTCCGAAACTACGGCCCTTGCATGACCGTCTATCAGATATATATCTATGTCATCGCCTGCATTGATATCGGATACACTGTGCAGTGCACCTTTCTTTTCCACCTCAACATACGCATAGCCCTGCGCCAGCTTTTTGGCCGGTGAATATGCATCCAGTGTACCTGAAAGCAGTGCCAGACGCTGTCTGCAGTCCGAAAGCCTCTGCTTCATAATCCTTTCAAGTGCATCCTCGATATCTGCCAGACGCCTTTTATTCTCATTTAGTTTATTCTGTGGACTAAGGAAATTAAGTCTTGTTTTAATATGTGACAGCTTTTCCCTGAAAAAATCAATCCGGCCTGTCAGATTTCTGTCCATCCTGCGGCGCAGATTGTCAAGGCGCTCTAACGTCTGTCTGTAGTCACTGACTGCAAGCTCTGCAGCCGCTGAAGGTGTGGGTGCTCTCCTGTCTGACACAAAATCCGCTATCGTCCAGTCAGTCTCATGGCCTACCGCCGAGATGATTGGCGTGCGGCAGTCAAATATGGCTCTCGCCACAATCTCCTCATTAAAGGCCCATAAATCCTCTATGGAGCCTCCGCCTCTGCCGACTATTATCACATCAAGATTCATCGCATCCAATGTCTGTATGCCCTTCACTATACTATTAGCCGCACCCTCTCCCTGCACAAGTGCCGGATAAAGTATGACCTGTACATATGGATTCCTGCGCGACGATACATTCCTTATATCCTGCACGGCCGCGCCTGTCGGTGCTGTAACCACACCAATACGGCCGGCATACTGCGGAATAGGCTGCTTGTATTCTGCCGCAAACATGCCCATCTCCTCAAGCTCACGCTTTAGCTGCTCGAATTTGAGATACAGATTGCCCTCTCCGTCAAGCTCTATCTTTTTGGCATAAAGCTGATAGGCACCTGTCTTCTCATACACCTCAACGGAACCTGTCACAATAACCTGGTCTCCCTCCTTCATGTGGAAGGAAAGTCCTGCAGCCCTGCTGCCCGCAAACATGATAGCGTTCATGGCTGCTCCCGCGTCCTTTATTGTGAAATAAATATGACCGCTCGTGTGATACTTGCAGTTGCTCACCTCTCCCTTTATGCTCACCTGTCTGAGCATAAAATCCTGAGCGAACATATTTTTAATATAGCTATTTACTTGTGCTACCGAATATATATTTCTATTTGCCATGTTCAATGCTCTATATCGCTGTTCCTCTTAAGCTATGCAAACTTTGCAAGCACTCCGTTTACAAATGCACCTGACTCATCTGCACCATACTTCTTTGCAAGCTCAACAGCCTCATTTATTGAAACCTTTGTAGGAATATCGTCCTCAAACTTTATCTCATAAACTGCCAATCTGATAATTGCCAGATCAACCTTTGCCATACGATTGGTCTTCCAGCCTATAGACTTCTCATCGATGAGTGCATCAAGCTCTGCCATATGCTCAATAATCGCACTGCATTTTTCATCAATATACTGTCTTTCCTCGTCTGTAGGATTTGTAAGCTCATCATTTAAAAGCTCCATCTGCTCTGCAAGCTCAGACTTGTCATGAAACTCAACCCTAAAAAGCATCTTAAAAACGTTTTCTCTTATCTTGCTTCTTGTCATTTAAATTCCTCTCGTGAATAGTATTTTATATAAATTAAGGATGTCTGTACGACATCCTTAATTATACTACATTTGTGCTCATTTAAAAAGAACTATTTAATTCTCTCCCATATCAACACTTGCTATACGAACATTGATAGTAGCCACAGAAAGCCCTGTCATTGTCTCAATTGCAGACTTAACCTTCTCCTGTACCTTTGTAGAAACCTCAGGGATGCTATACCCATAAGCAATATTGAGTGCTACATCAACTACTACCTCATTGTCTGCTATCTCAATCTGAATTCCCTTTGAGAGATTCTTCATACCGAGCCTGCTGACAATCTCGTTTGTGATATTGCCTGCCATGGAGCTTACTCCCTCAACCTCAGTGGCAGCAAGACCGGCTATGATAGCTACAACCTCATCTGCTACCTTGATCTCGCCAGACTCATCTGATTTGATATTTATTGTGTTTCTATTCTCTGCCATGTCCATGTTCCTCCTTAACCGGCTATACGGTCTGTCCCTTTGCCACGTAAACCTGGAATGAGTCATTACCCGTAAGTGATCTATTGCTTGATACACGAACATTCTTGTCTGTAATCACGTACTCCAGATTGGCGCCATCCTCAATTACCGTATCCTGTAGCAGGATGCAGTTCTTGACCTTTGCATTCTTTCCTATCTTGACGCCTCTTGATAGGATGCTGTTTTCCACGGTACCCTCGATGACACAGCCATCAGCAACCATGACATTCTTGGCTTTTGAGCCATTTATGTATCTTGTAGGGTTATCATCCCTGATCTTTGTATAGATAGAATTGCCACTCTTAAACAATGCTTCCCTGTTATCCTCATCAAGGAGCTTCATATTCTCCTCGAAATAGCTCTTCATATCTGTAATCTGTGAAGCATAGCCTGTGTACTCATATGCCTGGATATTGAGTGAATCAGTGTTTGCAGCCATCAGATCTCTTGTGAAATAAGAATAGCCATGCACAAAAGCGTCATCCACTATTCTAATGAGCTTCTCCTTCTCCATGATATAGATATTCATGCCAAAGTTTACCTTGCCCATATTCCTTGCATTGATATATATCTTTTTGATACGTCCATCATCTATATCAAATGTATAGTACAGCTCATCATTGTTGCCGTTTGGTTTAAGGAATACCTTTGGTACCTCCTGCTTGCGGTACATTGCAGTGATATCAGCCCCTGTGCTCTTGTGTGCCTCAATCAGCTCCCTGAAATCAAAATTGAATACATAGTTTGAATCAGCCATGATAACATACTTCTGAGTACACTTCCTCAGATAGCCCTTAAGGCTTTCAATTGCCTCAACACGGCCCTCATACACCTTAATCTGCTTCTGTGCATAAGGCGGAACTATATTGATACCACCATTTTTTCTTGCAAGATCAAACTCCTGACCTGAGCCCAGGTGATCCATCAGAGAGTGATAATTTTTCTTAACTATGAGAGATATATTGTCAATTCCGCTATGTACCATGCTCGAAATCAGGAAATCACAGAGTCTGTAACGACCTGCAAACGGAATGGAAGCCATAAGTCTCTCGGATACCATCTCAGGAATGAGGGCATCGTAGCTGTTTGCAAAAATAACGGCCAAAGCCTCTTCGTTGTTCATGTTTAGCATTGTTCCTGGCCCTCCTCAACATCATTATATACCATCGCCTTTGGTCCTATAACCGCTCTGTCGCCAATTGTAACTCCCGGTGCAATTGTAGCAACATCACCTGTCACGTCCTCCGCCGGCTTTTCTCCAATAACTGCATCATAGCCTACTGTAACGCCCTCTGCAACTATACAGTGTGTGACCTTAGCGCCTCTTTTTATCACAGTATCACCCATGACAACTGCATCCTCTACCACTGCGCCCTCTTCTACGACGACACCGCCAAAAAGAATTGAATGCTTTACTGTGCCCTTCACTACACAGCCATCGGTAATCATAGAGTCTGTAACCTCTGCGTTGTTGCCGATGAAATGTCCTGTATGGCCGCTGTTACGGCTGTATATCTTCCAGTTCTCATCGAATAAGTTGATACCGCTGTGCTCAGGATCAAGCACCTCCATGTTTGCCTCCCAGAGTGCAGGTATTGTTCCTACATCCTTCCAGTATCCATTAAAATGGTATGCATACATCCTGCGGCCATCCCTCAAAAGATTTGGAATGATATTGTTACCAAAATCATTCTCGGAATCCGGATCATTTTCATCCTCAATAAGATACTTCTTAAGTATATCCCAATTAAAGATATAAATACCCATGGATGCAAGATTAGACTTAGGATTCTTTGGTTTTTCCTGAAATTCTGTAATCTTGTCATCATCATCTGCTACCATGAGACCGAAGCGTGATGCATCCTCCCACGGAACCTCCATAACCGCTACAGAAAACTCAGCATTTTTCTCCTTATGGAACTTAAGGAAATCGCTGTAATCCTGCTTACAAATCTGATCTCCTGAAAGTATGATAACATACTCAGGATCATATCTCTCGATAAATGCAATATTCTGATAAATCGCATTAGCTGTTCCCTTGTACCAGTCAGAGCCTGAAGCCTTCTGATACGGTGGCAGTACATGCACTCCTCCATATAATCTATCGAGATCCCATGGCTGTCCATTTCCTATGTACTCATTCAAAACAAACGGCTGGTACTGTGTCAGTATACCAACTGTATCTATTCCTGAATTAACACAGTTAGAAAGTGGAAAATCAATAATTCTGTATTTGCCTCCAAACGGAACTGCCGGCTTTGCAAGTTTCTGTGTCAGTGCATAAAGTCTTGAGCCCTGACCACCGGCAAGAAGCATTGCAACTAGCTCTTTTGCCATATTAAAATCCCCCTTGTTAAATTTTATTAAATTTTGTTAGCTTTTGCAATTATTTTGGTTTTTTATAATGGTTTATAGTTATATTTTACCACACTTTGGCATTTATGCAATTCAAAATTAACTAAAAAATACTATAATTTTTGTCATTATTTTCCAATTATCTCGCGGTTGTTTATGAACTCGTACGGCACTTCCTGGTACACATAGTAGTTAAGCCAGTTTGAATAAAGTATATTGCCGTGAGACCTCCACTGTAAAAGCGGCTTTTGTGTGTCATCATTGTCCGGATAGTAATTCACAGGCATATCTATATCAAGCCCCCTATTCTTATCCCTCTCGTACTCATTGTGCAGAGTATATCTGTCATACTCAGGATGTCCCATCACAAAAATCTTTTTGCCGTCCTGATCCATCAGGAGAAATACTCCTGCCTCATCCGACTCCGCAAGTATGGTAAGCTCAGGATGCTTTAATATATCCTCCTTTAAGACCTCGGTATGTCTTGAGTGCGGTGCATAAAACACGTCATCGAAGCCTCTGACAAGCGGGATTTTTCTATTCTTTACGCGGTGTGCATATACACCGAACTTCTTCTTTGAAAGTACACGCTTTGGTATGCCGTAATGATAATACAATCCGGCCTGTGCGCCCCAGCACAGATGAAGTGTGGAGAAAGCATGTGTCTTGCTCCACTCCATTATCTTACATATTTCGTCCCAGTAGTCTACCTCCTCATATTCCATTAGCTCAACAGGCGCTCCTGTGATAATCAATCCATCAAAGTATCTGTCCTTTATATCATCAAATGTCTCGTAAAACTTGTTCAGATGGCTGAGTGATGTGTGAGTAGCCTCGTGAGTCGAAGTAGCTACAAAAGTTACATTGACCTGTATTGGAGTATTTGACAATGAGCGCAGTATCTGAAGCTCAGTATCCTCCTTAAGCGGCATGAGATTTACAATCGCAATCTCCAGCTGTCTGATATTCTGATGTGATGCCCTGTTTTCGTCCATCACAAATATATTTTCTCTCTCTAGTATTTCCTTTACAGGTAAATCATTTTGTGTCTTTATAGGCATTTTATAACCTCTTTTCTAACGCCCAAACATCTCTATAAATGTATCCTCCGAGATGATAGGTATTCCTAATTCTTTTGCTTTTTTGTTTTTTGATGAAGTAGATTCTGTGTCATTGTTTACCAGATAGTCTGTCTTTTTTGACACACTTCCTGTCACCTTGCCGCCCTGTGACTCCACATAGGCCTTAAACTCGCTTCTGTTGGCGAAATCATGCACATCGCCTGTGATGACAAAGGTCTTGCCGTTTAAGCTTCCCTCCGACATATCCTTTATATCGACCTTTTCTATGTCAAGTTCCTTAATCAGCGCTTCAAACATCGCACTGTTTTTTGGATTTGCATACCATTCAAGTATGGAGCCTGACTTTTCCTGGCCTATGCCGTCTATATCCACAAAGTCAGTGGCATTTCTCATCCTGTCTGCAAAGCCATCAAAGCCTATCGTGTTGACAATCTTCTTGCCTGCATCGGTACCTATAAGAGGTATGCAGAGTGCAAATATCAGATTTACCGGATGGACATGTCTGCTTTTTTCGATGGCAGCCTGCATATTCGTGCACGACTTCTCGCCAAAGCCCTCCATGCTGCTTATCTTATCAAAGTGCTCGGGCAGATGGTATATGTCGGGAAACTGTTTTATGAATCCCTCATTTATAAATTTTAACATTGTCTGTACCGAAAGTCCATCTATATCCATTCCGCTTTTGCTTACAAATCTTGAAAACTTTTTGACATTCTTGGCTGTGCAGTCAGGGTTTGTGCAGTGCAGTGTCCTTACACCGCTGTTTTTGCTGACAAATATGCGTGTCGGATGATGGCATACCGGGCACTCCTTCGGTATCTCAACAGCCCCCACCGCATCCTTTACAGCTATGCATTTTGGAATAATTTTATTGGCTTTTATGACAGAAAGCGTACATTCTTTTCCCACTCCAAGCCTTTCTATCTCAGTCAGATTGCAAAGCGAAGCTCTCGAAACCGTCGTGCCCTCTATCTGCACCGGCTCAAAAACAGCCACCGGCGATATTGTCGAAACCGCACACGACCACTCAATATAGCGAAGCCTCGTATCTACTGCCTCATCCTGCCACTTGAAAGCAAAGCCTGCCCTCGTTGCATGATGTCCCGTGATGCTTCCGCCTGAAGCGTAAGCTGTATCATCATAGCATATGACAAGTCCGTCCACAGGCACATCCATCTTTCCGCTCTCAACATCCCTTGTCCAGCGTTTTACAGCCTCCTCAAGGCCTGCCGCATCAGTTGCCTCCCTTTTGACAACATTGAATTTCATATCACTAAGATAGCTCATTCTGTCACCCCATGATATGATATCATCATCTATATGCACGAGTGTAAACGCATAAAACACAACATGTCTGCGCTTCACCTCCTCCACATCATCGAGATTTAATGTACCGGAGGCAAGGTTTCTTGGATTGGCATATTTCTCATCATCGTCCTCGATTGTATCATTTAACAGCTTGAAATCCGTGTAGGAAATTGTCGCTTCTCCTCTTACAACCATATGCCCCTTGTATGGTATCTCCTTTGGGAAGCCGCTTATGGCATCCTGCAAAAATGTGATGTTACTTCCTACAGTTCCATTTCCTCTCGTCAGTATTTTCACAAGCCTGCCACCGTCATACGTAAGCACAAGTGTCAGACCGTCAAGCTTCCATGAAAGCCATATTGGCATATCGCCTGCCCATTTCTTAAGCTCCTCAATGCTCTTTGTCTTTGCAAGTGAAAGTGCCGGATATTCATGCGGCTCACGATTTCCAGCCTCTGCCTCATAGCCTGCATTCTGTGTCGGACTGTCCTGGCGGATATATCCTGTCTCTTTTTCAAGCTGTGTAAGCTCATCAAACATTGCATCCCACTCGTAGTTTGGCATGATTTCATCTGCACCGTTGTAGTAAGCCCTGGACGCGCGGTTAAGACTTTCAACAAGCTCATCTATCTTATCATTTAATTTATTATTCTCCATACCGTAATATTCCCCTGTCTGCTTTACTTTGCTTTTCTATCCGGATATTTCTTATCAGAATGTTTCTTATCAGAATGCTTCTTATTCGTATCAGGCATAACCGGCTGATTTGATGAATCCGCAATCAGTCTTTTAAGTCCCTTATATTCAAGTGGTGTCACAGCCCTGTACTTTCCTCTTGGCAGGTCGCCGAGCTCAATATTCATAATTCTCACTCTCTCAAGCTTGACCACACGGTAGCCAAAGTATTCACACATGCGTCTTATCTGCCTGTTGTAGCCCTGTGTCAGGATAATCTTAAACTGCTTTGAAGACAGCTTTTTCACATGGCACTTTCTGGTTGTCACACAAAGCTCTACAAGCGGTACTCCTCCCGCGAGTCCTCTGATAAAGCTGTCAGATATCGGTCTGTTTACCGTGACGATATACTCTTTCTCGTGTCTGTTGCCGGAGCGCATCATCTTATTTACTATCTCTCCGTTGTTGGTCAGAAGTAAAAGTCCCTCAGAATCCTTATCCAGCCTGCCAATAGGATAAATGCGTTTTGGGTAATTAAGATAATCTATAACGTTGTTTTTTTCCCTTTTTTCAGCTGTGCAGACTATGCCGGCCGGCTTATTCAAAGCAATCAGTATCATCTCTTCTTCCTTTGATACTACCTGTCCATTATATGTGACAGTCTGTCCCTTTAGAACCCTGTCACCTGTCTTTGCTGTCACACCGTCTATTTCTACTTTGCCGGCCTCTATCTGCCTGTCTGCCTCACGCCTTGAGCACACACCCGCTTCACTGAGAAATTTATTTATTCTTACACCATTTTCTTCCATACCATATCCTCTTTTTAGATTTCTTTATCCGATATACATAAACCAGGCAACAGCCTTTTCTACTCTTTGCAACAGCCATATGCTATGTAGATTAAAACACGGAGACCTTTAAGCCTCCGTGTTGCTTTTATGATTGTATATGCAAATCTGTTACTTTGTATTGCTTTTACTGTCCTACTGTCTGGAGATTTTCCGTCTTGATATAAGCCCTGCCATTTGTTCCGGCACTGTAGGATACTATAGTCCAATCACCCTCTGTACCATATGCTGTAAGTGTTACCTGCTCCTTTAAGAGACCAAGCTCCTTAGCATCTGTGCTTGCACCGTCACGCACCTTTACAACATCCTTTGTCACTACCTGATACTCAGCCGGTGCCTGTGGCTGCTCTGCCGGCTGCTGATTTTCAGCATTAGTATCTGTAGCCTGCTGGTCTGTGGTCTGTCCGACGTTTGCATCTGTAGTCTGCTGATCAGCGGTCTGTCCGGCGTTTGCATCTGTAGTCTGTCCGGCATTTGCATCCGCAGCCTGCTGGTCGCTGTTTTGTGCTGCATCATCAGCCTGCTGTGTATCCGCCTCTGTGTTCTGTGTGTCTGCATCATCTTTCTTTAAATTGGCAATACCTGAAGATGTGTACCATTGCTTTATTGCACCTGTGAGTGTTGTCTCAAGCATAGTCTTTAAGTTTGCATCTGTGCTGAGCGCCTGCTCATATTCCTTCTGTACCTCCTCATGAAGGTCTGCAAACTCGGATGAAGCAGTATACTTTGATATAAGCTCCATAATATCATCATCAAGTTCATTCTCACAGTATGTTCTGTTGAAATTGCTGTATACATTGTTTATGAAGAGCTTTCCATCCTTGCCTGTCTCTATATAAAAGAAGTCAAGTGTAGGTGCCTGTGTATCAACTCCTGTAAACTTTATGCTGTTTTTGACAGACACAAAATATGAGCCTTTCTTCAAACCATTTTTGGTATAAGGTGTGATATCATTGACTGACTCATAGTACTGGCTGACAACACCGATATAGCTCTTCTCGTTGTCACTCATAGGTGTAGCAAGCTTGCCAAGTGTATCAATGTCATCCCCCACGTATGCCTTGTAATAATCAGCAAGTAATGTGCTGATATCGTCCTTTGCGTCATTTGTGTAATCCTTTTCAAACTCAAAATCCTTTACCGAAATCTCTGTCTGTGATCCGGCTTCGGTATTGGATTGTCTGCCATTATTGCCTCCTGCGACAACTACTATAAGTATGAGTATGAGTCCTACAAGTACACCTGCTACTCCAACGTATTTTTTATTTTCTGTGCAAAACTGCTTTATATTATCCAATGTTTCCCTGTTAAAAAAGTCCTTCATGTGATTCCTCCATTAACCCAACATATCAAACTCAAAGTATGTGACCGACGCGAATCGAACGCGCACTCGCCGGAGTCGGAGTCCGGAATTTTATCCATTAAACTACGGTCACAAAAAAGTTACCAACTATTTATATCACATCTTTTACTTTTTTTCAATGTTACTTTTTTCTTATTATAGTCTTTTAGTGTTTTATTATAACTTATTATGCATACTATTATAATTGATAAAAATTTGACAATATATTTCATTTATCTTATTATTTATCTGTTTGGGCATTATTATATATTTGAAATTTTTTCCGATATGCCATAAAAATATACCATTTTAATTAATACAATTACTATTTATATAAGGAGCAGTATTATGAGTTTCACATTTTTAAACCAGCTTCCAACTCCTGCACAGATTAAGGAGGAATATCCTCTGTCAAAGGAGCTTACCGAGCTTAAAGCGAAGCGCGATGCAATGATTTCAGATGTTATCTGTGGAAATGATGATAGATTTCTTGTCATTATCGGACCTTGTTCAGCTGATAACGAGGATTCAGTCTGTGACTACGTCAGCCGCCTGACAAAGATTCAGGAGGATGTAAAGGACCGCGTAATTATCATCCCACGTGTATATACAAATAAGCCAAGAACAACCGGTGAGGGCTACAAGGGCATCGCCTCACAGCCTGACCCTGAGAAGGCTCCTGACATGATTGAGGGACTTATCGCCATGAGAAAAATGCATATCCGTGCCATCGCAGAGAGCGGACTCACCTGTGCAGATGAGATGCTTTACCCTGAGAACTGGGGCTATGTTGAGGATCTTCTCTCATATGTCGCAATCGGTGCTCGTTCTGTTGAGGATCAGCAGCATCGTCTCACCGTCAGTGGCTTCGATGTGGCCAGCGGTATGAAAAACCCTACAAGTGGTGATTTTTCTGTCATGCTCAATTCTGTTTATGCAGCACAGCACCCACATCATTTTGTTTACAGAGGCTATGAGGTCGAGACTTCAGGAAATCCTCTGACACACGTTGTTTTAAGAGGCGCAGTCAGCAAACATGGCAACACTACAACAAACTACCATTACGAGGATTTAATCCGGCTGCACGAGATGTACGACAAAATGGACGTTGTCAATCCGGCTGCTATCATAGATACCAACCATTCCAACTCCGGAAAACAGTTCAAAGAGCAGATCCGTATTGCCAAGGAAGTTATGCACAACAGACAGCTTTCCTCTGATATCAAAACACTTGTCAAGGGTCTTATGATTGAGAGCTATATTGAGGAGGGCAGCCAGAAGATTGGCGAGCATGTCTACGGAAAATCCATCACCGACCCATGTCTTGGATGGGAGGATTCAAAGAAGCTTATCTACGATATTGCAGAAATGAATTCTTAAATCACAAATTATATACATATTATTTTTGCAAAATACAAGCCACAGGAGTTTATATCCTGTGGCTTGCATTATTTTGTCTGTTTATTTAATCATATTGCTATAGGCAAGAACTGCACTGACTGTTTTGGAATCCTGGATTTTTCCGGCATAAATCATGTCGCACAGTTCCTTTAGAGTGTATATTTCTACATCGATTGACTCGGCATCATCGAGATGCTGCTCGCCCTTTTTCAGGTTTTTGGCAAGATAGACATCCACTTCTTCGTCACAAAAGGCTACTGTTGTGCGAAGCGAAAGTAAAAACGAGATATCGTCAGAGCTGTAGCCCGTCTCCTCCTTAAGCTCTCTTTCTGCACACAGCCTTGTGTCTTCTCCCACAAAGTCCCTGCAGCCGGCCGGAATCTCTATTGTCTCCCTCTCGAGGGCATTTCTATACTGACGCACCATGATTATCCTGCCGTCATCAAGCACCGGAAGCACTGCCGCAGCGCCTTTTCTGTGCGAGACAAAATCCCATTCCTCAGTCTTACCGTTTGCAAACTGCATTGTATCCTTGTATATATCGAGTATTGAGCCCTTATATACAAGCTCTCTTTTTTGCCGTTTCATTTCGTCAATCATTTTTTCTGTTTACCCTCTAAATAATTAAAATTGAAAGTTGCCGTTTTGATTAGAAATCTACCTCTGTGTCATAATAGCAGCACTTGAGAAGCTTCTCCATCTCCTCCTGGCTTGGCTGGCGCGGATTTGAGCCTGTACAAGCATCAAGTATGGCATTTGCCGCAATCTCAGGAAGTCTCTCAAGGAATACCTCCTCCGGTACAAAGCCCTGCTCTGTCGGATAACTGTCTGCTCCGTAATTCTTGATACAGTGTGGTATATTCAGATCATCATTCATGCCGCGTAAGTATTTGATAAGAAGCTCAACCTTCTCATCAAGTGTCTCTCCACCCAGCTTCATGAAATCAGCTATTGCTCCGTAGCGCTCCTTTGCTGTCTCATCCTTTGCATTGAAAGCAATAACCTTTGGCAGATACATCGCATTGGCTGCTCCGTGGATGATATGTGCACCATAATCTGCAAAAGCTGCGCCTGTCTTGTGTGCCATAGAATGAACTATTCCAAGTAGTGCGTTGGAGAATGCCATTCCTGCCAGACACTGCGCATTGTGCATCGCATCTCTCTTTGCCATATCACCATTGTATGAATCAATCAGGTCATGCTGTATCATCTCTATTGCATGGAGTGCAAGCGGATCTGTAAAATCGCTGTTGGCTGTGGATACATATGCCTCGATAGCATGTGTCATGGCATCCATTCCGGTGTGTGCAACAAGCTTCTGTGGCATCGTCTCTGCAAGCTCAGGGTCTACGATTGCAACATCAGGTGTAATCTCAAAGTCTGCAATTGGATATTTGATGCCCTTCTCATAATCTGTGATGATTGAGAACGCAGTAACCTCTGTTGCTGTGCCCGATGTGGATGAAATAGCACAGAAATGTGCTTTCTTTCTAAGCTTTGGAATACCAAACACCTTGCACATATCCTCAAATGTGATATCCGGATACTCGTACTTAATCCACATAGCCTTAGCTGCATCTATAGGTGAGCCTCCACCGATAGCCACAATCCAGTCCGGTTCAAATTCTTCCATGGCAGCCGCACCTTTCATGACTGTCTCCACTGACGGATCAGGCTCGATTCCCTCAAAAAGCCTAACCTCCATGCCTGCTTCCTTCAAATAAGCCTCGGCCTTGTCTAAAAAGCCAAATCTCTTCATGGAGCCTCCGCCCACACAGATAATAGCTTTCTTTCCCTCAAAGTTCTTTAACGCCTCAAGTGCTCCCTTTCCGTGATATAAATCTCTTGGTAATGTAAATCTCTGCATTGCAAAACCCTCCATATGATATCGTTATTATATAGTTTCTCCCTTGTAATATTTATAAAAATCGCAGCCATCAACACTGAATAGTTACTAAATATTACATTTATTATTTTATAACATTTTACTAATTTTGTCACGTACTATTATCACTTTTTGTGAATATAAAACAATTTATACATATATTTTTATGCAATATAGATAATTATCTTTAGTAGTTATGAATAGTTACCGATAATTTATTTTATATCATAAGCACTGCATTGTAAAAATCGGCAGCATTTGTGTTTTTCATATGTTTTCATACATTTTAGCAAAAAGAAAAGGCTTCATACGAAGCCTTTTCAAATGTACATGTTATTATGTAAAACCGACAATACACTAATGCTTTACTTTGCGTAATCCACTATACGTGACTCACGTATTACATTAACCTTTATCTGACCCGGATACTCTAACTCAGACTCAATCTGCTTAGATATGTCTCTGGCCATGATAACCATGTCGGCGTCACTGACCTGCTCAGGAACTACCATAATACGAATCTCTCTACCTGCCTGAATAGCAAAAGATTTCTCTACACCTTTATAACCATTTGTAATGTCCTCTAACTGCTGAAGACGATTTGAATATGTCTCCAAAGTCTCTCTTCTTGCACCAGGACGCGCCGCACTGATTGTATCAGCCGCCTGCACGAGACATGCAATAAGTGACTCCGGTTCAACATCACCATGATGTGATTCTACTGCATTAATCACAAGTGGTGACTCTTTATATTTCTTACATAATTCGGCACCGAGCTGGATGTGTGAACCCTCCATCTCGTGATCTACTGCCTTACCTATATCATGTAATAAGCCTGCACGCTTTGCCATTCTGACATCCTCGCCGATTTCAGCAGCCAGTAAGCCAGCCAGCTGTGCAACCTCGATAGAATGCTTTAACGCATTCTGACCGTAGCTTGTTCTAAACTTCATCTTTCCAAGAAGACGCACAAGCTCCGGATGAATACCGTGTATGCCCACCTCAAGTGTGGCAGCTTCACCCTCTTCACGAATCATATTATCGACTTCTTTTTGAGCTTTCTCAACCATCTCCTCTATGCGGGCCGGATGGATTCTTCCGTCAACAATAAGCTTCTCAAGAGCTATTCTTGCAACCTCTCTTCTGATTGGATCAAAGCTTGACAAAATGACTGCCTCAGGTGTGTCATCTATAATCAGATCTACTCCTGTCATAGTCTCGAGAGTACGGATATTACGTCCCTCTCTTCCTATGATACGTCCCTTCATCTCATCATTCGGAAGTGATACCACTGAAATAGTAGTCTCAGATACATGATCTGCTGCACATTTCTGAATAGCTGTAACCACATATTCCTTAGCCTTACGGTTTGCCTCTTCCTTTGCTTTGTTTTCCATTTCCTTAATCATTTTTGCAGTATCAAGTTTTACATCTTCTTCAATGGTCTTTAAGAGATATTCTTTAGCTTGCTCGGAGGTTAATCCAGAGATTCTTTCAAGTTCCTGTAAACGCTGCTCGTTAAGCTTTGATATTTCAATCTTCTGCTTCTTGAGTTCCTCTTCCTTAACTGCAAATCCGGCTTCACGCTTCTCGATAGCTTCGAGCTTCTTGTCGACATTTTCTTCCTTCTGAACGATACGACGCTCATTACGGGAAATCTCGTTTCTACGCTCTTTTATTTCCTTATCCAGATCATTCTTAGCCTTAATAGACTCTTCCTTAATCTCAAGCATAGACTCGCGCTTCTTTTCCTCCGCAGCCTTTACAGCCTCATCAATGATTCCTCTTGCCTTCTCCTCAGCATTTCCAATCTTGGAGTTAGCAGATTTATTCTGGTATGAAGCGGCTACAAACCATACAACCAATGCAGTAATAATAATAGAAACTACAGCAGTAATGATATACGGTAGCATTACAGGAGCACCTCCTTTATTAAATTTTCATTGTATTTCACAAATTACAACAATTAAATTCTATACTTTTTGGTGCAAATTGTCAAGGTAATTGTGACCTCATTGCTGAAAGAATCTGGCTGCTCTTAAAGCCCCTACGCATTAGAAACTGATATATCCTGCGAAACTCCTTTTCATCACAGTTGTCAGGATCATAATGTTTCTTTTCAAGCAGCTTGGCTATATGTTTCTCTTCTTCTGCAGTGTATTCGCTCTCTATGGCACAATTTATATCATCTCTGCCTATGCCCTTTGCCATAAGCTTCTGCTCAAGCTGCCTGCGGCTTAAGCTGTCCTGATGATATCTGACATATGTGACGGCAAATCTGTAATCATCAAGATAATGAAAACTCTTGACATAATCTATCGCTGCATCCACACAGCAATCCGGATATCCGCCCTGTGTGAGCTTTTCCCTGAGCTTTCTTTCACTCCTGTCCATCTGTTCAAGCAGATGAAGTGCTCTCTTTTTGGCTCTCTTTCCTACCACCTCAGTTATCAGCTTTTCGTAATCCGCTTCACTGATAAAGGCTCCCTCCATAATAGAGTACCGCACGGCCTCTGTACGGTACAGCACACATGACGTGCCATTATCAAAGGTCGTGCGGTATTTGCCTTTACCAATATTCTCATATCCGGTAATCTCTATCATATATAACCCTGCTCACTTATTGCTCATCTGCCTCTGACTTTTCAGAGTCTTCCTGTACTGCAGCATCTTCATCCTCAGGCTGTGTAAAGTAAAAATCCCTTACCTTTGCCTCAAGCATATCAAAAAATGCCGGATTCTCATGGATATAAGTCTTTGCATTCTCACGACCCTGTCCTATCTTGTCTCCCTCGTATGCGTACCATGCACCGGATTTGTTGACAATGCCTGCATTGACTGCAAGATCAAGCACATCTCCTTCTCTTGAGATACCCTGGCCAAACACGATATCAAACTCTGCCTCTCTGAAAGGAGGAGCTATTTTATTCTTAACAACCTTTACGCGGACATGGTTGCCGACTATCTCACCGGCCTGCTTGAGTGACTCAGTTCTTCTGACATCAAGACGCACTGATGAATAGAACTTTAATGCCCTTCCACCTGTGGTAGTCTCAGGATTTCCAAACATCACACCTACCTTCTCACGAAGCTGATTGATGAATATAACGATACAATTTGACTTGCTGATAACTGCCGTGAGCTTACGGAGCGCCTGGCTCATAAGTCTCGCCTGAAGACCCACATGGGAATCCCCCATATCTCCGTCAATCTCGGCCTTTGGTACGAGTGCCGCAACTGAATCGACAACCACGATATCCACAGCGCCCGAACGCACCATGGTCTCTGTTATCTCAAGTGCCTGCTCACCGCAGTCCGGCTGTGAAATATAGAGATTGTCAATATCAACACCTATATTTCTGGCATATACAGGGTCAAGCGCATGCTCTGCATCTATAAAGCCTGCGATGCCGCCTCGCTTCTGTACCTCTGCAACACAGTGGAGTGCAACCGTTGTCTTACCTGATGACTCCGGTCCGTACACCTCAATAATCCTGCCCTTCGGAAGCCCTCCGAGTCCTAATGCAATATCAAGGCTTAATGAGCCTGTAGGTACTGTCTCTACATTCATATTGGCTGAGTTGTCGCCAAGCTTCATGACAGAGCCCTTTCCGTATTGTTTCTCAATCTGCGCAATGGCAGCGTCTAATGCTTTTAATTTATCTTCCTTTGCCATAATAATCTCCTATTCTCTCGCGAACAAACGTTCGTTCTGTTATTATAATAATACACTTCTATTCAATTGTCAACTAATAAATTGGAATAATTACAGAATCAAATAGCTGCCCATGTCTCACGCTATACCTAAAAGCAGCTATAAGTAAAATACTCAAAATATACAAATAAAACATAATTAAAAAGACAGTTGCTTTCACAACTGTCTTCATTATACACATAATCTCTCAATAGCGTCAAGTCCAAATTCAACCTTGGAATTCTCACCTGACTACGTCAGGTTTTTCTGATTGCACAGATGAAAAATCATGTAAATTATTGATTGAGCTATTTGCAGAATGCTGTACTAGTATAGCGTTTCTTAAATAACTGGACCAAATACTTGCCCGTTTTCTCGATAGTACAATCCAAAAAGCCTCAGCGTAGCTAGTTTCTTCCAAACTCAGTAAGCACAAGTCCGTCATTTCTATCGAGTGTCATGCCGATGCTCCACTCATTGATGAACAGGAGAAGCGGATTTCCCTTCATGTCGACAACCTTCTTCATATCGCTTGTTCCGTTAATTGTATCTACATTGACCTCATCCTTGTTCTCAATCCATCTGATATGCTCATATGGCAGATTATCAAGTCTGATCTGGACATTGTACTCATTTTCAAGTCTGAATTTAAGCACGTCAAACTGAAGCACACCGACCACGCCGACTATGATTTCTTCCATGCCGCCCTTGTACTCCTGGAACATCTGGATAGCACCCTCCTGCGCTATCTGTGTGACGCCCTTTACAAACTGCTTTCTCTTCATGGAATCAACAAGTGATACCCTCGCAAAATGCTCAGGTGCAAATGTCGGGATGCCCTCAAACTCAAATTTATCCTTTGCTGTCGTGAGTGTATCTCCTATAGAGTATATGCCCGGGTCAAACACACCTATGATGTCGCCCGCATATGCCTTGTCCACTATTTTTCTCTCATCTGCCATCATCTGCTGCGGCTGTGAAAGCTTTAAGCTCTTGCCTCCCTGCACATGGTATACCTCCATGCCGGCTGTAAACTGTCCGGAGCAGATTCGCATAAACGCTATTCTGTCCCTGTGATTTTTGTTCATGTTGGCCTGAATTTTGAATACAAATGCAGAAAAATCCTCTGAAAAAGGATCAATCATTCCGATGTCAGAGCGTCTTGCTGTCGGTGCATATGTCATCTTAAGGAAATGCTGTAAAAATGTCTCAACACCAAAGTTTGTGAGAGCCGAGCCAAAAAATACAGGTGAAAGCTCTCCCTTTGTGACAAGCTCCATGTCAAAATCTGCACTGGCGCCATCCAATAGCTCAATCTCATCCATGAGCTGACTTTTAAATTCCTCTCCGATCTCATCGGAAAGAGCCGGATCATCTATATGAATAATCTTCTCCGAGCCCTCCTTTGTGCCCTTTAAGGTGTCTGCAAAGGTCATGACCTCCTTGCTGTTTCTGTCATACACACCCTTAAACTGCTTTCCTGAGCCTATCGGCCAGTTGATAGGACAGGTCGCGATGCCCAGCTCTTTTTCGATGTCATCGAGAAGCTCAAACGTATCGTTGGCATCACGGTCCATCTTGTTTATGAATGTAAAAATAGGGATATGTCTCATGACACAGACCTTAAAGAGCTTTCTGGTCTGTGCCTCAACACCCTTGCTTGCATCAATTACCATGACGGCCGAATCGGCTGCCATGAGTGTACGGTATGTGTCCTCTGAGAAATCCTGGTGTCCCGGTGTATCAAGGATATTGATGCAATATCCGTCATAATTAAACTGTAATACAGATGAAGTAACCGAAATACCTCTCTGCTTTTCTATCTCCATCCAGTCCGAAACAGCATGCTTTGCCGTAGCCTTTCCCTTTACCGAACCGGCCTGGTTTATTGCCCCTCCGTACAAAAGAAACTTCTCTGTCAGAGTAGTCTTTCCTGCATCCGGATGGGAAATTATTGCAAATGTTCTTCTTTTTTCTATTTCCTGTCTTAAGTTATCCACTGATATTTCCTCCAAACAAAATCAGAGTATAGTATAGCTTAAAACGGTTTCCATTTCAAGACACTAAAAATTCATGTATCAGTCCATCGTCGATATGACAATATTTGATGCCCCGATATTTGTCTTGCGCTTGATAATGTCCTCTATCTGAGCTCTCTTTTCATCAGTCACATCTTCCTTTCCAACAATCACATCACAGCATTCATCACTGAGACTTACCACAGCATTCTTAAAGCCCTTTGCCTCCAGCATCATCTGGGCATCCTCCTCCATCTGTGCATTTTCTGTCAGCTTCACCATGGCATCGACCGCGCTCTTCTTCTCGGCCTCTGACACTCCTGCATCATCGATAATCTTCTGCAGAGCCTCCTTGTTCTTTGAGCGCACCTGCTCGCGTCCCAGCTTCACCTGTGCCACACACTCCTCGCTCTCTGTGGATGCACTTGTCAGTACCGTTTCGCCGGCATTTAATATTTCCTCTGTCGAGTCTGTCTCAAGCGCAACCTCATCTGATACCTGTGTATCCTCACATTCCTCCGGCTCCTTTGTATCTGCCTTTCCATTTACAGCCTCGATTTCAGTGGAAAGCACATCCTTTGCATTCATAAAGGTATCCCTGTTATCGTAGCTTATGTAACCGACCACTGCCAAAAGAAGTGCAAGTGTCGTAATAATTATCTGATTTTTATGGCTGCCTTTCTTCACTTTTATTCCTCCCTGGATATCATTTTTGCTATTTTTATTTTATGCATTGGCACATCAAATAATGCAGAAACCGCATTAGAAATATCGTTGTTTACCTGTGGGCTTCCTCCGCCCTGCGCTACCACAAGCACTCCTGAAACAGTCGGTTTGTCCGTGCTTGTGACATAAGGTACACTTGCATCCTCGTCATCGTATATGACCGTAGTCTTTTCAATGCTCTCCGAGGTCTCCTTAGTATCCTTATCCACTATCCTTGTGCCATCGTCTGACAGCGTAATCATCACAGATACCTCACCCACACCGTCCATCCTTTCAAGAATACCCTCAAGCTTTTTTTCAAGCAGCTTCTCATATTCTTCATCATCGCAGGTGCTTTCACTTACTGACTTAGCTTTAGCTTTCTTTTGTGAATTACTACAGGTCTTTCTATCCTCTTTTACCGGAAGCACCACAATAAGAAGCAGTACTCCAACAAGTAAAATCACTATGTAGTCAGTTTTCTTCAGCTTCGAAAGCCGTAAACAAATCTGTCGTATCCGCGTCATATTCATACGAAATCCCCTCTATTTTCTTTGTAAGCTCAGCAAATCTCATGTCATATTCATACCCTGCCGCAAGAGGTTTTAGAATAATGACTGCCAAAAACACCCCAAGCATAAACCTAAAGTACCTCCTATACTGCTCCTTTGGCGTTAAATATGTCATTACCATGAAAAAAAATGCCAGATACAAATAACTCTTCATGCCCTATCAACCTCCCATAAAGCTTGTAGATGCACATACTATCGCAATCACTATAAAAAACAATATAGATGCATCTCTTATCACGATATAATACAGATTTCCTGCCCTGGCAACGGCTTCTATGCCCTCCACAATCCTGTTGTCTGAGACCGGCTGCAACGCAGCGGAAAGCAATCTGTACATCAGCGAAAAGATTAGTGTTTTTACAAGCGGGGTCAGCACAATGAAAAAGAGCACGATAATCGCCGCCATACCAACACTGTTTTTTATGAGCATCGCACAGCCAAGCATAATTTCACCTGCACCCTGCCCAAGCCTCCCCACACCCGGTATCGCCTGAAAACTTTTTAAGATAAGGCTTTCCGATATTTTGTCCTTTGCGGGAGCAATCATGGCCTGGACTATGCCTATGCCTGCCACTATCTTTATGGATGCCTTCATTATTTTTATAACTGCTGATTCAATAAACTCTGCAAGCTTTTCAAGCTTCTTTTCACTAGATACGTGATTGAGCACCTCAAGCACCAGAAACAGATGAATTCCCGGTATGAGCACCAGCTTTATAAGCCACTCCACTACATAAATGAGCACAAATGCCAGCATGTAAAAGCCTGATGCCGAAAATCCTTTTCCGGACGCAAGAAGTACTGTCGCATATGCCGGCACAAGCGCTGTAAGATAAGTCAAAAGCACATCAATACAGCCCTTTGCCACATCAGACAACACAAAAAAAGATGCCATAAGCATTGATATAACCGATGCATACATAAACAGAAAACTTACATTGTATACATAATCCTGCCGCCAGAAAATAAGCCTTGAAAACACCATAAAAAGTATCGTATAGCACAGCACATTTATAATAACAGGCTTCACCGCCGCTATTTCATAAAAAAACAGCTCATAAATATACTCACAGATTTTTTCACCTGCCTTTTGATCTCCTGCCAGAATGGCATCCACTATATCCGAAAACGATAGTCTGTCCGGCAGATAATCCTTTGAATATTTTTCAATCTCTGACATATCTATTTTTTCAAGCATCTGCTGCTCAATTCTATCTGTGATTTCGGTGTCCGACGCATACACAAAACACTGCGGCAAAAACACTACAGCCAATATGATTATTATCAAAATATATTTTCTACAAATCAAAACAGCTCTCCAATCAGCTCTATCAGGCACGACATCACCGGAATTGACATCACAACAATTGCTCCCTTCGCAAAAAGCTCTATCTGCGATGCAATTGCGCTATGACCGCAGTCCTTACAGATTGAGGATGAAAACTCCGCAATATATGCAATCCCAAGTATCTTTACCATAGTGACAAAAAATACCGGTTCCACAGGAAGCTTTGAAAGAAGTCCTTTAAAAAACTCAATTGTTGTGCCTAGCTGCTCCAATGCAAAAGCAAAAATTATAGTGCCACAGGCTACTGAAAGAAGCATTGAAAGCTCAGGCCTGTCACGCTTTAAAAGCACTGCAAAAAATACTGCCGCAATTCCTATTATCCCAATCTTCAACATATTACAAAGAAAACATATCCTGCATTGTCTTAAACAGCTCACTTATATATGGCACAATCCAGAACAATACGATCACAAGCCCGGCCAGACTAAGCAGGAAAGTCATTTCCTCCCTTCCACTGTGTTTTAAGACCTGTCCGAGCACCGTAATCACTATTCCAAGTGCTGCTATCTTAAAAATAATCGAAATCTCCATCATCAAGTCCTTTCATCGCATACAACAATATGTTTAATAGGATTACCACATTTTTATATAAGCATTATTGATATCATAATCCCTCCCAAAATACCCACCGGACAAATCACCTTCATTTTTTCAACATAATCTTTCCTGTAAAAATCTATCTGTTTATGTATGTCCAAAGCACATTCCTTAAGCCGCAGCTCCATCGCAGCTGCATTTTTTTCAAAGAATGCACCTCCCATTTCAACTATCATTTTCTTTATTTTTTCATCAGATATCCTGCCACAAAGCACAGTCCCCCACACAGCCCTCCAGCCCTCCTCTCCGCTTTTACAGCTCCTGTTTGAAAGTGCCTCTCCCATTCTCCTGCAGCCCTCATTAAACACCTCGCTTTTTCCTCTTATGCTGTTAAAAAAATGTGGTGCCTTCATTCTTTCTCCTGCCAGATAAAATGCCCCCTTTTCAAGCAAAAGCATGAAATCATACAGCATCGCTATATCTGCCTTTTTTCTTTTGCTGTAATCGTTTATCAGCCCCAATACCGCAAACAGTACTATACAAAAGCCTGTAAGCTTCATCATAAATGCTATAGCGCCTCACCCCTTTTTCATCATGGTCTATAAACACAAACCGTTCTATGGCATGTGGCAGAATTTTTCTTCGCAGATCATCTGCATTGGTGCCATGTACACTGCCAAGTATCCTTATTCCGCAACTCACAAGCTGATTTAATGCCTCGATATCACCTTCTCCTCCCAGCTCATCCACTGCAATCACATCCGGTGACATAGAGCGCAAAAGCATCCTCATGCCAAGTGACTTCGGACAGTTATCCAGCACATCACTGGAATTGCCTATATCGTTTTGAGCCACTCCCAAGTAGCACGCTGCTATCTCCGAGCGCTCATCGACCACCGACACCTTAAGAGCTTTTTTTCCGTCACAGCCATCTGAAAGTATCCTGATGCAGTCTCTTAAAAATGTTGTTTTTCCTTCTCCCGGCCGTGATATAACCAATGTATTGTAAATGCTGTTTTCATCCCGGATATAAGGCATCAGTGGCATTGCAACGTCCCTTATCTGATGGGCAATTCTGATATTTAAGGACGCTATCTCACTGACTGCTGTAACCTTTCCTCCATCGCAGCCCATCTGCCCTGCAATTCCCACACGATGACCTCCCTCCACTGTAAAATAGCCTGCTGCAAGCTGCGGTGCTATCGCGTGGAATGAATATCCGCTCAGATAATTTATCATCTCCTCAATATCGCTATGTGAGATATACACTCCGGCTCTACATCCTCCCGCAAACATATACTGCACCTGCTTTCCGGCGCGCACCCTGATTTCCTCCAGACCACACGGCATGTACGCTTCTGCCTCAGCCTTCATCTTTTGTGGCAGATAATCAATTATATCCATATTTTTCACTCCTTATCGCCACTTCGGTGGCTGGTCGGGATAGGGCTTATGCGTGTGGCTGCAGTGTCGCAGAAGCGTATAGCGGAGCTATTTAGAGTCTGTTAAATTATGCTTTGAAGCACAGAAATGCCGAGGCATGGACGCCGAGGCAAGGAGATATCGAGCCCGGACGGCGAGTATCGACGGTTTCGTCAGGCATAGAAGTACTTGCTGCATAATTTATACAGAGTCTTAATAGCGCAGCGTAGCTTCTGCGACACTGCAGCCACACGCATAAGCCCTATCCCGACCTGCCACCGACAGTTATTCAAATTAAAAAAAGGACACAGACGATTCTGATAAATCATCTATGTCCTATTTATATTACATGTCCAATTGTTTTAGAACATGAAATTACTACTATTAATATTACATCCTGTCAGGAGCTGAGAATCCAAGCATATCGATACAAGCCTCAAGTATCTCCTTTGTGAGCACAAGCAGCGAAATATATGACTTCTTAAGCTCTTCATTCTCCTCAGAAAGAATCTTTGTGTCATGGTAGAAGCCGTTGAATGCGTTGGCAAGCTCGTAGATGTATGCACATATCTTGTGTGGTGCAGACTCCTCGTATGCACTCTCAATTGTAGCATTGAACTTTGCCAGAGAGAGCATGAGATTCTTCTGTCCTGCATTGACTGCCGGCATGATTGCATCCTTCAGTGCGCTGATGTCGCCACCCTTTGCCTCATACTTTGAGAGGATTGACTTGATACGCACGATTGTATAAAGGATATATGGACCTGTGTTGCCCTCAAAGGATGTAAATCTGTCGATATCAAAGATGTAATCCTTGCTCGCCTGATTAGACAAATCACCATACTTGACTGCTGCAAGCGCTACAGTTTTGGCTGTCTGCTCAGCCTCCGCCTCGTCTATATTCAGATTCTCTTTTTCCTTCTGGTTTTCCTTAATCTTATTGAGCATCTCATCGTCAATTTCCTTGAGGAGGTACTCAAGACGCATTACTCCACCGTCTCTTGTCTTGAAAGGCTTGCCGTCCTTGCCATTCATGGTTCCAAAGCCGATATGTACAAGCTCCGTAGTATCAGGTACTATGCCTGTCTTTCTTGCGCAGCGGAACACCTGGATAAAGTGCATTGACTGACGTGCGTCTGCCAGATAAATCACACGGTCAGGGTTGTTCTCCTTCATACGCATAACAAGTGTTGCAAGGTCTGTAGTGCTGTAAAGCGAGGCTCCGTCAGACTTTAGGATGATACATGGCGGAATCTCCTTTGTATCTGTATCCTCCTTCACATCCACAACCAAAGCACCCTCACTCATATGTGCAAAGCCCTTTTCCTTCATCATTTCAACCATCTCAGGTACATATGGCTGCGCATCCGACTCGCCCTTCCACAGCTCAAAATGGACGTTCAGATTCTCATAATTTCTCTTAAGGTCTGTTACAGAGACATTCATGATGTGTGAAAGCAGTGCCTGATAGCCTCTCCTGCCTCCCTGGAGCTCCTTTGTGGCAAGAAGTGCTGCCTCCTTGAAGCTCTCATCTGATTTTGACTTACCGCTGGCTGTCGGATAGATGTCCTCAAGCTCTGATATGGTAAACGGTGCCTCCTTCGGGTACTCTCCTGTATAGCTCTCATCAAAATAAACGAGGTCAGGTTTTCTCTCGCGAAGCTCTGTAATGATAAGTCCCATCTGAAGTCCCCAGTCACCGAGATGCACATCACCAATCACATTGTGTCCCATGAACTTTGCGATACGCTTAACGCTCTCTCCGATTACTGCTGAACGAAGATGACCTACATGAAGAGGCTTTGCCACGTTTGGTCCGCCGTAATCCACTACTATAGTGAGTGGCTTTTTGGCCTTCTCCAAGCCGTATCTGCCCTCATCATCCTTCATATCGTTCATATATTTTGCCAGAAAAGCGGTATCCATTTTGATATTAAGAAATCCCGGCTTTACTGATTCTACTGACTCAAACATCTCATCTGACTCAAGTAGCGCCGCTACCTTGTCTGAGATCATAAATGGTGCACACTTATACTCTTTTGCTGCTGCCATTGCTCCGTTACACTGGTACTCACAAAGGTCCGGTCTGTTTGAAAGTGTAACCTTTCCGTACTTCTCGTCATATCCTGCACTGACGAATGCCTTTGTCACTTCCTCTGATATCAAATTAATCAGTTTTTTCATTGTATTCCTCCTGATATATAGCTGTTTTGCGTCAAACAGCGAATATACTTATATTAGCACACAAATGAATTGCTTTCAATATCCACCATCATTTTTGCCTTCGGAGTAAATATTAACCGGCAACGTAACCTTGCATTTGCACCCCAAAAGGAGTATGATTTCATATGAAAATTTAAAGGAGGTCTTATCAATGAAGATAAAAACTAAACAAATAACCGTTACTGCAATTATGCTTGCAATCTGCCTTGTCAGCCAGTTCTTTAAGAACTTAAGCGTATACATCACAGGTCCAATCATTAATGCAGCTTTAATACTTACCGTACTCTATGCCGGAATGGCATGTGGCATTATCCTAAGCATTATCACACCTGTCACATCATTTTTCATCACAGGAAGTCCTGTTATGGCGGCTATCCCTGCGATGTTTCCATGTATCATGATAGGAAATATCATTCTCGTGGTATGTGTGGGACTGCTTCGCAAAAAATGTGGCAAAGCTGCCGGTTTTCCTGTATCAATTGCAATAGGTGCCATACTAAAGGCTCTTTTCATGGGAATAGCCATTGCTCTTATCATTCTACCGACATTTCTGCCTGCTCCAATGCATAAGATGCTGCCGGTTTTTCAGCTTCAGTTTTCAGTGACACAGCTTATCACCGCTGTTATCGGAGGTGTGTATGCAGTCATAATTGCGGCTGTGCTTAAAAAAACTTCTTTAGCACAGGCAGACTAAATATTCAATTATCTGCCTATGCTTCCAGATATCCGTGCATATTTTTAAGCGCATTTTTCTCAAGCCTTGATACCTGTGCCTGAGAGATATTTATCTCCTCTGCCACCTCTATCTGTGTCTTGCCCTCGAAAAAACGCAGCTTAATAATCTGTCTCGCTCTGTCATCAAGCAGCTTTAAGGCATCGTCGAGAACCAGATTTTTTACCCATGCTTCCTCTTTGTTTTTCTTGTCTGATATCTGATCCATCACGTAAAGTGTATCACCACCGTCAGTATATACAGGATCAAAGAGGGACAGCGGTGTCTGGATTGCATCAAGTGCGTATAGTATATCGTTTTCGGGGATGCCGCAATCCTTTGATATTTCTGCCAGGGACGGTTCGTGCACCAGCTTTCTTGATAGCTTTTCCTTTGATTTAATAGCCTGATATGCGGTATCCCTGAGAGACCGCGGAATGCGGTACGCACTGTTGTCACGCAGATATCTTCTGACCTCACCGATAATCATCGGAACAGCATAGGTTGAAAACTTAACACCTATAGTCGGATCAAAATTATCAATTGATTTCATAAGCCCGATGCAGCCTATCTGAAATAAATCATCCATATTTTCATTATGGTTTGAAAACCTTCTGATTACCGAAAGCACGAGCCTTAAATTTCCACGAATATACTTTTCTCTTGCAGCCTTATCACCTTTTTTTATTTTCTTAAACAGTTCTTCTTTTTCTTCATCCTTAAGTACCGGCAGTTTCGATGTAGTCACACCGCATATATCAACCTTATATACAGACATGGGAATCCTCCGGATAAATTTCTTTATCTAAAGCATTCCCATTTACAGTAATTATATTCAATTAATATACGTATATAATTCTACAGCACTGCCGCTATTTTTATATCCTTTTCATCCTTAAGTGCCAGCACACTGTTGTCTTCAAGCAATGTAACTGTAGGTCTTGAATACTTCTCCGTCACAAAAATTATTTTGGCCTTTTTGCCGTTTGTCAAAAGCACCGTGCTTCCGATATATGAGCTTGCAATCTTCTTCAAAAACATCCCTATATACTTCGGATGATACTTTGATATGCCATCATACTCAAAATCTGCTATCACCTCAAACGGACACATCCCATCACGGTAACAGCGCTTTGATGTCATTGCATCGTAGACATCGGCTATCGTAATAATAGCTGATATATCATCGATTTTATCTGATTTATATCCAAACGGATATCCTGAGCCGTCAAACTTCTCATGATGTAAAAGTGCCGCACGCTTTGTGCTTTCAAGAATGTTGAAGCTCTTAAGTATCTCATAGCCATATATCGTATGTTTCTTTATCACCTCAAACTCATCCTTTGTGAGCTTTCCGGGCTTCAATAATATCTCATCGGGTATCTTAAACTTGCCTATGTCGTGCAACAGACCTGCCATTGAAATCTCATCCAGCTTTTCTGTATTAAGCCCTGCCCACACACCAATGAGACGTGCAATGATTGATACATTTATGGAATGCGCCATAGTAGATACATCTGTCTGCTTTAATACCTGAAGTGCATCAAAGAGCTCATATGAAGTCTCAAACCTGTCAAAAATCTCTACCGAGTCCCTGATGATCGCATTCTTATCCGGAATGATATTCCTGTATAGTATGTCATTCATATATTCATGCAGGTTATCGATGGAATCACGGTATTTTTCCTTAATGATGGCATATTTTTTATTCCATTCTTCTTTTTCCTGTGCTGAGCTTCCCTCAACATAAACCGAAGCTATATTGTAGAATCCAAACTTTGCTATATCAAATGCCGATATAGCCTGACGTCTTTTAAGGATAAGCTGTCCCTTTGGCGAAAACACATCTACTGCCGTAGTCATTCCCTCTTTTAGTTCATTAACCTTTATTTCTCTCATAATACTGTTTCCCTCTAGTCATTTATCTTCTCACTTTCACTCATTATATCACAATATATCCAAATATGGCACTGAATTTATGTATTTCTTGACATTCAAAGCATTTTTTGTTAACATAGCAAGGCTAACATAAATACGTCAGTTCGAAACCTTCCTGACGTAAAACAAAACTAAAGGAGAACTAAATATGAGAAACAAAAAAGTATTATTTGCAGTACAGGCAGCTATGATTGCAGCACTCTACGTTGTGCTCACGTATATCACCAATCTGCTTGGTCTCGCATCAGGCACAATTCAGGTACGCTTTTCTGAAGCGCTTTGCATCCTTCCGGTTTTCACACCGGCAGCCATTCCTGGACTTTTCATCGGATGTCTGATTTCCAATCTCATCACAGGTGGCATCATCTGGGATATCATCTTTGGAAGCATCGCTACACTGCTCGGTGCACTAGGCACTTACTTCCTTCGAAAGAAGAAGTTTGTGTACACCCTGCCGCCGGTCATCGCCAACATTATTATCGTGCCACTCGTGCTCAGATACGGATATGGTTTTACAACTATATACAAGGGTGTTGATATCTCGCTTCTTTTCAATGCAGTTACAGTCGGAATCGGTGAGATTATCTCAATCTGTGTACTTGGAAGCTTGTTAAAAGGAATACTTTCGAAATACAGAAATGTAATTTTCAAGCAGGACGAGGCGTAGTTACATACATAACACTTTCAATAAGCTGAGCGTCACAAAATAAAAAGGCTCTGTGTCATACACTGATATGTATGCACAGAGCTTTTTACTTTATTACTTTAATATGCTGTGATTACATTCTATCTATCCCACTTGTCACACAGCGCATTTATCTGGTCTGCAAACTTGCTCAAGTCCTTATTAGCCATGCCCTGGCACTTCTGGATGACAGATACAAGCCTCTGGCCTGCTGCCACAAGACGGTCAAATATAGTCTTCTCTCTGCTTGCCATGCCATATGCAGCCTTTTTCTCCACACGCTTACGTGAACCATCTGCCACCTTCTGATTCGTGATAAGGTCATAGGCATCACCACTGTACGGTGCCACTGCATCATAGCCGAAGGTCTCATGCACGTGGTTTGCAAAGGACTCTGCTGTGGACTCCTCTCCATGGACTATAAATACATGCTCCGGCTTGTTTTTTATTGCGCCAAGCCACTCGGTAAGCTGATTTTTGTCTGCATGTCCACTGATACCCGGCAGATTTACTATGCTTGCCCTTACTTCTATTTCCTCACCAAAAAGCTTCACCTTTTTAGCACCGTTTAAAAGTGCATAACCAAGTGTTCCCGGAACCTGATATCCTACAAACAAAACTGTTGAATCGCTTCTCCAAAGATTATGCTTTAAGTGATGCCTGATACGTCCGGCCTCACACATACCTGATGCTGATATGATGACCTTCGGCTTCTTATCGAAATTAATCATCTTTGACTCATCCGATGATACTGCCACACGAAGTCCGGGGAACTTGATTGGATTGATGCCTGCCGAAATAAGCTCCATAGCCTCCTCATCAAAGCAGTCCGATATATTCTCATGAAATACATTTGTTGCCTCAACCGCAAGAGGGCTATCGATGTAAACCTCAAAATTCGGATGCTCCGGCAGCAGATTCTCCGTCTTTATACGCCTGATAAAGTAGAGCATCTCCTGTGTCCTGCCCACTGAAAATGCCGGGATTACCAGATTTCCGCCTCTTGTAAATGTCGCATTGATGACCTTTGAAAGCTCCACCGCGTAGTCAGGCGGCGTATCGTGCAGACGATTGCCATATGTAGATTCCATAACCACATAATCAGCACTGTCCACATACTGCGGATCCTTGATTAGCGGCCTGTTGTGATTTCCGATATCACCTGAAAAGACAATTTTTTTTGTCACATTCTCCTCAGTCACCCACATCTCAATGGATGAGGAGCCAAGCAGATGACCTGCATCCACAAATTGCACCTTAAGCCCCGGACATATCTCATACACACTGTTGTAATCACACGGTGTAAAATGCTGCATAACATTCTGTGCATCCTCCACATTGTACATAGGAGTCACCTCAGGTCTTCCAGCTCGTCTTGCCTTTCGGTTCTTCCACTCAGCCTCAAATTCCTGAATATGCGCAGAATCCTTTAGCATAATGTTACATAAATCCATTGTCGCCTTTGTCGCAAAAATAGTGCCCCTGAAACCATGATTGTATATGAGTGGCAAAAGACCTGAATGGTCAATGTGTGCGTGTGTGACAAACACATAGTCTATAAGTGAAGGATTGACCGGTATCTCCTGATTCACGTATAAATCAGCCCCCTGCTCCATTCCACAGTCAATAAGTATATGTGTGTCCCCAAACGTCAGATAATGACAGCTTCCAGTAACCTCTCTGTCAGCCCCGATAAATTCCAATACCATACTACCATCTCCTATTCTGTTTTATAATAGAAACTTCTCAGTGGTTCTGAGTAATTACTTATGATAAAAATATTATACCACACTTATGCCATTTTCTGTATTTCTTTCTTCAATCTTGCCATTATTTTTTTCTCAAGCCTCGATATGTATGACTGTGAAATTCCCAGGATGTCTGCCACCTCCTTCTGTGTCAGTTCCTTATTCTCCACACGGTTTACTCCAAATCGAAGCTCTATTATCTGCCTCTCACGCTCGTTCAATGACAGCATGGCTTTTTTTAGCAGTGATATCTCAACCTCAGTCTCGAGATCCTTATATATGACATCATCCTCCGTCCCCAGTATATCTGATAAAAGCAGCTCATTTCCGTCCCAATCCGTGTTAAGCGGCTCGTCAAAGGATACCTCAAGCTTCACTCTGTTATTGCGACGCAGATACATAAGAATCTCATTTTCTATGCATCTGGATGCGTATGTGGCGAGCTTGATTTTTTTCTCGGGATTGAATGTATTTATCCCCTTTATCAGACCGATTGTACCGATTGAGATAAGGTCCTCCACGCATACTCCCGTGTTTTCAAATTTCTTTGCCAGATACACAACAAGCCTCAGGTTGTGCTCTATAAGCTGCTTTTTTGCCTGTTCCTTTGACATTGCCACGTTTTTATCCCCCAGTGCTATGAGGCAGCATTTCTCCTCGTCTGTCTCAAGCGGAGGTGGCAGCACCTCCGTCCCTCCTATGTAAAACACTTCATCCGTTTTGTTTTTTCCAAAAAGGAGAATTTTTAATTTCTTTTGAATCACTAAAAACAGCTTCATTTAAAATCATATCGTATGCACTGTTTGTCAATATATTTTCCGATGCTTTTCCAATCAGAACATTATGTAATATCTTTTTCTTTCCTTTATTCTCCACCACCATAGTATCAAAGCAGCATGCCTTAAGACACCCATTTTCATTTCCCAGACTTTTATACGGCACATTTATGTACTCTTTATCATCACCCGCTATATCAAAAACCCTCGCCCCCGCTATATGGACCGGAATATTTCCCGGCTGTTTTTTCAACAGATTGCCGGAATCGTACAATGCAGTTACATACACCCGCTTTTTATTTTCCATGATAGTTACTCTGTATAATCCCCTGCTCTCGTTGCTACGCTCACACCAGGATTTTAATATCATATAAGTTATCACAAAACCTCCTGTGCATATCAAGGAAGCATCCGCTGATAACAGACTGTCAAGTGCATACACCACACCTCCTGATAAGACTGTGACAAAAACAGAAAGCCCCAAGAGCTTAATCATCCCAATTCTTGCGCCAGTTGCAAAATATACTGCTGCCGGAGCTACAAGCAGCAATGACAACCATCTGTAGATACTGTAGCTTCCAAGCAAAAGCAGCAGGCACGAAACCATGCCGGATACTGCACCTGCCAGAATAATCCTTCTGATTCTGCCATATAAAGGTATTTTCAGCACATATGTGATACAAATCATTCCCATAGAGTTTACTATAAATGTTCTCAGGTAAAAGACATCGATATAAAATGCATAGATAATTTTCACCTCTCTTTCATTAAAAATATATCCCAAAGCCCTACTCTGTTAAAATCACATTATGTCGACACACTACCATAAATACACAGCAAAAGGGCATACAGTCTGAATTAAAATCAAACTGTATGCCCTGTATAAATCGTCTGTCAGTTCCGTGAAAACTATCTTCTGGAATTCTTAAGGAAATCAGGGATATTAATCTCCACCGGCTTAACTGTGCTTTCCGGCTGACGAGGTCTTTGTATACCTGAATATGTCTGTGGGGCTGATGCCTGCTGGATACCTGTTGTATGAAGTCCGTTAGCTGTTGTATGGAGTCCATTTGTAACAGTATTTGGTGTAGTCATACCGGCTCCCGGTCTCTGTCCCATCTGGTTAGGATATGTCATATGTCCCTGTATATTGGCTGCCGTGCCTCCCTGAGCTACTGACTTTTGAGGAGTAACCATATTTGATGATACATCCTCAAGTCCGGTAGCAATTACTGTGATAGATGCCTGATCTGTCATTGTCTCATCATACTTGGCACCGAAAATAATATTTGCATTCTCGCCCGCAAGATCCTGAACATAGCTTGCTGCATCATTTGCATCCATAAGAGAAATATCTCCTGAGATATTGATGATGACATGTGTAGCACCATTAATCTTTGTCTCAAGAAGAGGAGATGCAACTGCAAGCTTAACTGCCTCTATTGCCTTGTCATCGCCCTGTGCACTACCGATACCGATATGAGCCATTCCCTTGTCCTTCATTACTGTCTGGACATCGGCAAAGTCAAGGTTAATAAGTGCCGGAAGGTTGATAAGATCAGTAATTCCCTGAACCGCCTGCTGTAATACCTCATCTGCCTTCTTAAGTGCATCCGGCATTGTTGTACGACGGTCTACAATCTCAAGAAGCTTGTCATTAGGAATGACAATAAGTGTATCGACGCTCTCCTTAAGTCTGTCTATTCCCGAAACAGCGTTAATCATACGCTGCTTTGCCTCAAATTTGAAAGGCTTTGTGACAACTCCTACTGTAAGAATGCCCTGGTCTTTTGCTATCTTTGCAACAACCGGAGCTGCACCTGTTCCTGTTCCGCCACCCATACCGCATGTGACGAATACCATATCAGCACCCTTAACCGCTGCCTGAAGCTCCTCTGCGCTCTCCTCAGCCGCCTTCTGGCCAATCTCAGGCTGTGCACCGGCACCAAGTCCTTTTGTGAGCTTCTCTCCAATCTGTATCAGAGTAGGGGCCTTACAAAGCTGTAATGCCTGCTTATCAGTATTGATACCTATAAATTCTACTCCACCTATATTCTCGTCAATCATTCTGTTGACTGCATTGTTACCGGCTCCACCGACTCCGATGACAATTATCTTTGCACTGTTATCTGCCTCGTTAGTTTTAATCTCAAGCAAGGTTCTTCCTCCTCTTTCCATCCAAATATTCTAAATTATATATTATAAATTCAAATATTCTGAAATCCATATATTCTATAATATAATTTTTCTATCAAATAATCAACCTTTAAATATGATTTTTTTTATTTTATTGGGTCTTATCAAACACAATATTTGTGGTTTCCTCAGTCCAGTTCTCTAAATGTAGTGTACCTGAGAGTCCATCAAGAGATGGCATGATGGCTTTTAGCCTCTCTATCTTTCTGGTCAGCTTTGTTGTATCCCCGATAAGCACATTTATATTCCCGTAATGTACCTCAGGTGCATTGTCACCACCGTAATCAATGGAATCAGGCACCAGCTCTTGTCGCTTGAGAGACTGTGTTACCTCCAGAATTTCTCTTAATGTTGACTTTTTTATAGGCAGCTTTTCATACAGTACTACCTTATCGCAGCTTATACCGTCAATTCTCGGTACACCAGACACTGTATCTGACGATGTCTCAACTACAAACCCATCCTTGTCAAAATATGCGTTTTCATCTATTCCCGGAATGTATATATACCCAAGCATTCCCTTTTCATATACTGATATATGAAGCGTATGAGGACTGTCTAAGCTGATGCTCATTGTATCAATAAACGGAATCTTCCTTGTATCCTTGATTTTGTACTTTATGTATACATACAACGAATTCCATGAATACTTGTCATTTAATACAGCATCCTCAATAACCTTCTGCTCGTAAAGCTCATTTCCCTCAACTACGACATTTTTCACAGTAAAGAGCTTTAATGCTATAAGAAACATCACCGCAAGCACACATATCGTAATAAGGACTCCCATAAGGAAATGCTTCAATCTCTTTTCATGTCTTCTTTTCTTCCTGATCATCATCTTCACCAAGCCTAACTATTGTACTTTTCCAAGTCTGATTCCCCTCGACACTGACAGTACTATACCAATCTCCGCCATCAGGAAAATGATGGATGTTCCTCCATAGCTGATAAACGGCAGGATTACACCTGTGTTCGGAATGGAATTTGTTACAACAGCAATATTCAATATAACCTGAATTGCAATGTGGCTCATGACTCCAATCACTAAAAGCGAACCGTATAAATCCCTGGCATTATTGGCAACAACCATCATACGCCATATCAGAATGATAAACAGGAGTATAAGACATATGGCTCCAAACAATCCAAGTTCCTCACATATGATTGTAAAAATCATATCGTTTTGTGACTCCGGGACATTTCCAAGCTTTTGTAAGCTTTCTCCAAGTCCCTTGCCAAATAAACCGCCTGAGCCTATTGCATATAAACCCATCATTGTCTGGTAAACCGCATCACTGCTGGCGGTTTCCGGATGCAGCCATGCCTCAATTCGTGTACTTCTGTAGCCTGCCAGCATTACAAATGCCACTGCAAATACAAGCACACCGATTCCGACCAGAATAAACTGCAGATATTTCGGACTGGCAACAAACATCATACAGACAGATATGCCTATTATGATAATTGCCGTACTTAAGTTACTGTACGCAACGATTCCTATAAGCGGTGCAAGTATTATAAACATCTTTATGATACTTGAAAACCGGGTAAACTGCTTAGGAATCTTGTCAATTATCATTGCCATAAATAAAATAACGGCTATCTTCGCCACCTCTGACGGCTGGAACTGTATCGGTCCTACACTAATCCATCTGGATGAACCATGTGAACTTGAACCTATTTTCGGCACAAATACAAGAATACACAGCAGAAACGACACCACATATGCTGTCACTCCCAGCTTCTTCCACCATCTGTAGTCTATTGCCGTCATGGCAGCCATGGCAGCCATTCCCAATAAAATATTTCGTATCTGAAGCTTCAAATAATGCATACTGTCGTTATATCTGTTAGCTGATGTATATGAGCTTGAGCTGTACAGCATTACAAGACCAAAACAGAGCAAAAATATAACAATAAACAAAAGATTATAGTCAAAAAAAGGTATTCCTTTTTCCTTTTTTTCTTTTTGTTTTCTACGCTTTTCTGCCAAAATGAATTACTCCTCTAATCCTTTTACTAATTCCTTGAAGATACGTCCTCTCTCCTCATAATTAGGGAACATTCCCCAGCTTGCACATGCAGGTGATAAAAGGACGGCATCGCCTGAAGCAGCATGCTCATAACAATAGCTGACAGCCTCCTCAAAGGTATCCTTCTTTACTGTATTCATGAATCCATGTCTGTGTGCACATTCCTCTATTTTGTCCGCTGTCTGACCGATGAGCACAAGCTCCTTGACCTTACCGTCAAAGGCCTCTATCCACTCGTCATATTCTGACTGTTTATCATATCCTCCTCCGATAAGAAGTGTCGGTCTGTTCATGGCACGTATTCCCTGAATAGCCGCATCGGGATTGGTTCCCTTTGAATCATTGTAAAACTTAACACCGCGCTTTTCTGTCACATATTCTATTCTGTGTTCAACTGCCTTAAATACCTTAAGCACCTCGACAATCTTATCCATAGGCACACCAAAGCTTAAGGACATGGCACAGGCTGCCATAACATTCTCAAAATTGTGCTTTCCAAGCAGATTCAGGTCATTTACATTGATTATCTCATCGCGTGAACCATCGTGTGCATACATGATGATGTCTCCATCCAGATAAAAGCCCTCTGAAAGCTCTGACTTACTGCTGAAAAACACAACCCTAGCCGGGCACTCTGCCGCAAAGCCTCTAAGTACCTTATCCTCATAGTTTAAGATACAAAAATCATCCTTTGTCTGATTCTTTGTGATATCTTCTTTTGCCCTGATATAGTTTTCCATTGTGTGATGACGATTAAGATGATCCGGTGTAATATTTAAGATTGCACTGATGTGCGGCTTGAAGGTATCAATTGTCTCAAGCTGGAAGCTGGATATCTCTGCTACTGTCACGGTCTCATCCGTGCTTCCTGTAACCATTGATGTATATGGTATTCCAATGTTTCCAACAACTCTTACATCCTTAAAGTAATTCTTCATTATCTCACCTGTAAGTGCCGTGGTCGTTGTCTTGCCGTTGGTTCCTGTAATAGCAATGATTCTGCCTGCTCCAAATGTGTATGCAAGCTCTATCTCACCCCAGATTTTAACGCCCTTATCTCTTAATGAATTGACCATAGGAATATCTGTTGGTACACCCGGACTGAGTACAGCCACATCAAACTCATCCATCTGTGCATCTGTCATATCTCCGAGTATTAGCGGTACTTCACGGATTGCCGGTACCTTCTCATAAAGTGCCTCTGTATCAAGCTCTTTATTTCCATCAAATAATACTGTATCTATATTATTGGCACGTAAAAGCTCTGTAGCTGCGATTCCGCTTTTTCCTGTACCGACAACAAGTACTTTCTTTCCTTGTAAGCTCATTTTTATTCCTCCGTTTTCCATGTATTAAACCCTGATTTATACACTAAATTATAGTATACGTTATTTATCCGTATTTCGCAAGAGCTACTGTTCATCCACATATGGTATTATTTCCGTAAACACCTCCGCGGCAACCGGAGCGGCAATGGTACCTCCGTAGTATACTCCACCTTTGGGATTATTTATTTTAACAAGCACCATCAGTCTTGGGTCATCTGCAGGATAAAATCCAAGAAACGATGCTATATAGACATTATCACTGCGTGGAAGTGTCTGCGATGTAGCTGTCTTTCCACCTATTGCATACCCTTCTACCTGCGCGTTTTTGCCTGAGCCCTCAGATACCACGCCTTCAAGAAGCATTCTGAGTGTCTCAGAGGTTTTCTCTGTGCAAATACCGGTTCTGGTATCAAAAGATATCTGTTTCTTTGTGGTGCCATCGGAATTCAATATCTCTTTGCCTATATGCGGTGTCACCCTGTTTCCTCCATTTATCAGGGAGGATACCGTGGTCATAAGCTCTATAGGTGTAATCTGAAATGACTGTCCAAATGAAATTGTAGCAAGCTCCACCTGTCCTATTTTGTCAGGCTGATGCATTATAGTACCTGCTTCTCCCGGCAGATCTATTCCTGTTTTTTCCAACAGGCAAAAGCTTTTAAAATTCTCATAATACCTGTCACAGCCTATGCGCAGTCCAAGATCTATGAATACCGGGTTACACGAATTCTGTATTCCCTGTACAAAGGTTTCGCTGCCGTGCCCACTCCTTTTATGACAATGTATACGTCTATCCTCCACCGTAATATATCCGGGACAGTAAAAGCTGTCGTCCAGACTTACCACATTCTCTTCAAGTGCTATAGCAGCTGTTATAATTTTAAATGTTGACCCCGGCTCATAAGTATCGCTGACGCAGCCGTTTCTCCATGCCTCGTCATGATTTTCACAGGAAAACGGGTCATTGAGATTGTACTCGGGATAGTCAGACATAGCATAGATTTCACCATTCTCAGGATTCATGACTATGATGCTCACACTGTCAGCAAGGTTTTCATTATATGCCGCAGCAGCCTTCTGCTCACAGATTCTTTGTATGTTTATATCCAGCGTTGTGACAAGTGTATCTCCTTTTTTTGGTGCCTGTCGTCTCTCCTTATAGCCCTTCACCTCCACACCTCTACCATCACATACTGTATATATTTTTCCGGGTTTTCCGGAAAGGACATCATCATAGGTTGCTTCAAGCCCGACAACACCCTGTCCATCAGCCCCGGAGAATCCAATAACTTTTGAAAACAGTTCATTTCCAGGATAGTATCTGATGCTTGACTCATCTACCTTTACCCCGGCTAAACCATAGGAGAGTATTCTGTCACCGGTTTCCCTTGAAACATTGTTTTTAATTTTTTCTATCGAGGTAACCTTTTCCACCTTTTTACGTATCTTCGATTCATCCATCGAAAGCTCTGTGCTCAGTGTCCTGATTACCGCTTCCTCATCGGTTATCTGATTATGTATCACTGAAATGTTGCAGGCTGTCTCATTTGCCGCTATAACACTTCCGTTTCTGTCTAATATATCTCCGCGTATGCCCGCTATTGTCCTCTCACGCTCCTGCAGTGCCCGGGCTTTTTTACTGTAATATTCTCCCTTTACAAGAATAAGATAACCCAGACGGACACATAATACCATAAGCATTATTGTTATCATCGCACACAGTACACATATTTTCTTTCTATACCCGGTATTATTCAATATCATAAAAAATGCCTCAATATTTTTACACTAATATATGCAAAAAATATTGAGGCTATTCTCTATTCACCCTGCTCGCCTTCCTGAGTTACCTTCTCTCCTGTCGGAGGATTTGCTCCCGTTATCGTAAGGTCAGCATTTACACCCGTCTGTTCCTCATCAGGGTAGATATTCATATACGGAAGTACTTCCTTTAATATCTCTCTTGTAAGATTCTGTGCATAGTTACTGTGAGGCTGATCCTGCACGTTAGGCTGGTCAATTACAGAGTATATGACAAGCTGTGGATCCTGTGCCGGTACACAGCTGATAAACGATACAAGATAGCAGCCCCTTTTACGCAGATGGGTTGTCTCATCATACATCTGTGCGGTTCCGGTCTTGCCACCCATGGAATATCCATCAACCTTTGCAACCTTACCGGTTCCTTGTGCAACAACATTTTGCAGATAATTTTTCAAGGTCTGGCTGGTTGACTCTGACACAGTCTTTTTGAGCATCGTAGGCTCTATTGTCTTTACGGTATTTCCGTCCTCATCGGCAATTTTCTTTATCACATGCGGCTGATAATAATTTCCGTCATTCACAAGTGAAGAGAACGCACCTGCCATCTCTATCATCGTACAGTTATAGTTCTGTCCGAATACATTTGTAGCTAAATCTACAGGCTTTATGTTGTCAAGTGTATACATAAGTGTCGACGTATTTGCCTCACCCGGTAAATCAATGCCGGTCTTTTGGCCAAATCCAAACACACTCTGATAATACAGGAAATTTTCTGCTCCTATCTTATATGACATCTGCATGAGTGCATCATTGCAGGAATCCATGAGTGACTTTTCAAGTGTTTCTATACCATGTCCATTTCGATTGACACATGACACCTTCTCACCGCCGAACATCTCATATCCATCGCACAAAAATGTCATATCCGTAGTGAGTGTTCCCGTATCAAGTCCACATGCAACGGTAAACGGCTTCTGTACTGAACCCGGCTCATATGTGTGTGTAATACAGAAGTTCTGCCACAGCTTATTCAGAGTATTTAATGTATCATCATCACTCATTGCATCAAGCTGCTCTTGTGTATAGTAATTCTTCATATTCTTCGGATCGTTCAGATCAAAGTTTGGATAATTTGCCATGGCGAGTATCTCACCGTTTTTAGGATTTTCTATGATTACACCGATATTTTCTGCTCCCAGCCCTTCTCTTGCATTATTTGCATAGGTATCTGAGAAAAGCTTTATCTTGTCCTCCACAATTGACTGTATATTTGCATCAATAGTTGTATAGATTGTATCTCCGTTTTCAGCAGGTATAACCGTCTTTTGAAAATCATTATCAGCGTTTAAGTATCCGTATTCTCTTCCGTTCACACCGTTTAATGTATCATTATAATAATTTTCAAGTCCTGTTGTACCAACGTCACCCGATGATGTAAATCCGATAACAGAGCTTGCCAGCGTGCCGAACGGATAATTTCTCTGGTATTCTGTCTCAAACCAGACACCCTTGATATTTGGATTTTTGAGGTTTCCTTTTTTGTCAACCGCATCCTGCATCTGCACAAACGGCTGGATTGTGTCATATGACTGTTTTTTTAAAAGTACAATGTATTTTTTGTCCTTGCTGTTTTTAGCGTAATCCTCAAGTACAGCGCGGTCCAGCTCCGAAAAACACTGTGTAAGCGCATCAATTGTCGGCTCTATATACTCCTTCTTCCCGGTCATAACAGAACAGTCCAGCACAACATTATAAACAGCCACACTCGTTGCAAGCACTGTACCATTTGAATCCACTATATTTCCGCGCTGGAATGGTATCGTTTTGCTGTCGTATGACTGTAGTGATAAAACCTTTTTTGTATATGCATCTCCGCTTGTGTATTCAATATACATCAGTCTGCCGATAAGTCCAAGCATACCTGCAACAATAAACATAAACAACACAAACAGCTTTTTTTTCATCTGACGGCCTATTTTTCTGACCGGTCTTTTCCTTGCTCTGGCTGCCAATATGCTTCCTCCAATTTATTCCGGAATATCGTTATACTGATCCATATAGTTATTATTGTCAACTGAATAGTAAACTATCTGATCCTGTGTGGCACTCTTCATGCCAAGTCTGTTGATTGCCGCATCTTTAATGGCATTCAAATCTGTTGATGTGGTAATTTTCTTATATCTGACATCATTATCTGCTTTGATGTCTGCTACCCTGCTCTCGAGTGCCGCCACTTCCTTCATCTGCTGGGTCACATTTGATCTGGTCTGTATCACTGTAACAGAAACGAATGCTGATGCCAGCACACACGCTGTAAGAAATGTGACAAATGCACGATTCATTGAAAGTGCTCTTTCCTGATTTCTGCGTGCTGCTCTTCTTCTGTTTTTTCTGCGTCTAGCATCCTCAAGTTCTCTTCTTGTACTGTGCCCGTGTCTTTGTGGCTCTGCCTCCTCAAGTTTTCTTACTGCATTCCCGTTTACATAATAAATTGTTTTATTCATTTAGCTGCTCCTTTTGCTGTCATTCTATAATTCATTTCTTTCAAATACCCGAAGCTTTGCGCTTTTGGAGCGTGAGTTTTCTTCAAGCTCCTTTTCGGATGGAAGGATTGGTTTTCTGGTGATAACCGTTCCTTTTGATTTATTACCGCATACACATACCGGAAAGCTCGGTGGACATGTACATGGATTTTCGTTTTTTTTGAAATTGGATTTTACTATTCTGTCCTCGAGAGAGTGGAATGTGATAATACATATCCTGCCGCCCGGATTAAGTAAATCTATCATGTCATCCAGGTTGTCCCTTAGCACATCAAGCTCATGATTCAGCTCTATTCTGATAGCCTGATATGTTCTCTTTGACGGGTGACCACCGGTAGCTCTGACCTTTTTTGGTATCGCTGCCTTTATTATCTCGTTGAGCTCGCCTGTTGTCGTTATCTCTTGCTTTTGTCTTGCTGCTGCAATATGCTTTGCAATATTCTTTGCAAACTTGTCCTCACCGTAATCCCTGATGATACGGTACAGATCATTTTCGCTGTAGGTATTTACTATATCCCTTGCAGTAAGGACATTTCTGTCGTCCATACGCATATCAAGCGGTGCATCCTCACTCCTGTAGGTAAAACCCCTTTTTGGTGTGTCAAGCTGGAAGGATGAAACTCCAAGATCCAGCATAATACCATCCACCTTTTCAATGCCGAGTGAATGAAGCACATTCTTCATATCAGAATAATTGCTTCTGACTATCGTTACCCTGTCTCCAAACTCTGCAAGTCTCTCTCCTGCTGCCTTTATAGCATCCGCATCCTGATCTATGCCAATCAGCCTGCCCTTGTCTGAGAGCCTCTTAGCTATCTCATATGAGTGCCCGGCTCCTCCGAGAGTACCATCCACATATATCCCGTCAGGACGGATGTTTAAATTTTCAATTGTCTCGTCCCTTAAGACTGAATAATGCTTAAATTCCATGTGGTCTCTCCATTTAATATCAAATGCCTATGCCAAGCTCTGCCATATGATCTGCTATCTCATCCATATCGTCAAAATCAGAGTTCTCAAGGTATCTGTCTTTGCTCCAGATTTCTACTCTGCTGTATACTCCGACAGATACTACTTCCTTATCTATACCTGCGTATTCTCTAAGGTTCGCCGGTAAGAGGATTCTGCCCTGCTTGTCCACCTCACAGGTGGCTGCTCCTGCAAAAAAGAATCTCATAAATTTTCTTGCTTCTCTTGATGTGAGTGGTTTGTCGCGAAGATTTTCCTCAATGCGATGCCATTCTTCGTTGGAATAGACGAACAGACAGCCATCTAAGCCCTTGGTAACTACAAACTCATTACCAAGCTGTTCACGGAACTTCGCCGGGACAATCATACGGCCCTTGGCGTCTATTGAATGATTATATTCGCCCATGAACATGGCATCCATCCTCCTTTTCCTCATTTTGAAGCTTTCCACCACTTCACTCCACTTATATGGTATTTCACTCCACTTTTCACCACTTAGTTACAATATTACACCTTACAGCCCACAAAATCAAGGCTTTAAGACAAATTCCCATAAAAAAGCATTAAAAAAAGACGCTCCGTCTTTTCATGGACTTTGCGCCTTTTTTATAAAATACATATGAAATTTACTCTTTAGTGGTGGATTGTGGTGGAGTGTCCACCATTTTGCCCATTTTCATCTGCTTATATCTGACAATACCTATCCATATGGCTGATACTGCCACCAAAGTGGCGGCGAGTGCCATAGACACCGGATAATTGATATAAGGGATGAGAAGCTGGTCTGTACGCAGGTTTTCTATCCAGAATCTTCCTATACCATAGCCTAATAAATATAGAAGAAACACCTCTCCGTCAAACCGTCTGTGCTTAAAATAAAGCATCAACAAAATAAACAGGCATAGATTCCAAAAGGATTCATACAAAAATGTAGGATGCACCGAGATATACTCCACTCCGTCTACCACAGTTGTATGTGACATAAGCTTTTCAGTCAGATCCGATGTCCTGACAGCTGATACCGGAAGCTGCATGGCAAAGAGTCCGTCATAATAATCGCCAAATGCCTCCCTGTTGCAGAAGTTTCCCCATCGGCCAATCGCCTGTCCCAGTATCAGTCCAAGCCCCGCCGTATCACACAACAGTGGAAACGACAGCTTTCTGACCTTTGCAAAAACGAATGTGGTGATAATTGCTGCTATCACTCCTCCGTAAATTGCCAGTCCTCCCTGCCTGATATTGAATATGCTAAGCAGGTCATCCTTGTACAAATCCCACCTGAATACCACATAGTATATTCTTGCGCCTATCACCGAGCATATGATTGCCACAAGTGCCAGGTCAAAGTATGTATCAGGATTTTGTCCTGATTTTTTTGCCACATAGCAGGCCACGCCCAGCCCCGCAAGCATACCACATGCTATTATTATGCCGTACATCGCAATATCAAAGCTTCCTATTGATATACTCTTTATCACATGCTGCAGATATATATGAAGATGTGGGAAGTTTATATTATAATCCATATTTTTCCTTTCCTGACTGTAATTGCTGTCTGTCACACCATAATATATACGGCAGCAATCACAAATTACGAAAATATATGTACCCGGAGCACCATAAACCTGATACTCCGGGCAACTGTCATTATGCGCTTCTTAGTCTACGCCTGACACTCAAAGCTTGCACACTCTGTACTGCACTTATTAGGTGTACAGTTTTTCTTGATGCCAATCTGATTGGCCATGCAGCTATTGTGGTCATTGTACTTACACTTTGCTGCATCACAGTGCACATCTGTCTCCTTGTGAATAGCTAGCTCTGCAGATACCTCACAGTCACAGGCCTTATTTGAAAAGCTGCCACACTGTGTATCGCAGGCTTTCTTTGCCTTATTTCCTTTCACATCGATTTCTCTGAGCTTACAGCAGTTATCTGCATTATACGCACATTTTTCAACATTACAATCAAGTCTTGTCATACTTTTGCCTCCTTTGCTTATGCATAGGCTAGTATGTCCTGATTGATTTTTTTTATACTTTTTAATTGATTATCTGTGTTTTTCCTCTTCCGGAAGCTCCACTCTGATTTCCTTTGTACGGATTTCCTTGCAAATCTGGTCGATGAAATCTGAAAGTGGCTTAACACCCTCATTTCCTTCAAAACGGCTTCTTACCGATACTGTGCCGTCTGCCTCCTCGTCTGCTCCAACAACAAGCATATATGGAAGCTTATCCATACGAGCTTCTCTGATCTTGTATCCGATCTTCTCAGCTCTGTTGTCAACTGTCACATCAACATCATTGCGCTTAAGCTCATCTGCTACCTTTTTAGCATAATCAGCATACTTCTCTGAGATAGGAAGCACTCTAACCTGCTCAGGGCAGAGCCATGTAGGGAACTTGCCTGCGTAGTGCTCGATAAGCCATGCAAGTGTACGCTCATAGCAGCCGAGTGATGTACGGTGGATGATGTATGGACGGATTTTATCGCCGTTTTGATCAATATAGTACAGATCAAAATTCTCAGCAATAGCACAGTCGAGCTGTATTGTTACCATGGTATCCTCTTTACCGTATACGTTCTTGGCCTGAATATCAATCTTTGGTCCGTAGAATGCAGCCTCGCCGTCGGCCTCAACAAAAGGAACATTTTCCTCAACAAGGATGTTACGAAGAACCTCCTGTGTTGAGTTCCAGTACTCATCATCTCCTAAATACTTTTCTGTGTTCTTTGGATCCCATTTTGAAAGACGGTATGTCACATCATTCTCGAGTCCCAGCACCTTAAGTACATATCTGTTAAGACTGAAGCATGCCTTGAGTTCCTCCTCACACTGGTCAGGACGGATAACATTGTGACCCTCTGAGATAGTAAACTGTCTGACACGTGTCAATCCATGCATCTCTCCCGAATCCTCGTTTCTAAACAATGTGGATGTCTCACCCATTCTGTAAGGCAGATCTCTGTATGAGTGCTGCTTTGCCTTGTATACATAATACTGGAACGGACATGTCATCGGACGAAGTGCCATAACCTCTTCCTCGCCGTCCTTCTCAGGATCTCCGAGAACAAACATGCCGTCAAGATAATGATCCCAGTGTCCTGAAATCTTGTACAGGTCTGATTTTGCCATGAGTGGTGTCTTTGTACGCACATAGCCCCACTCCTTATCCTCGAGGTCCTCAATCCATCTCTGCAGCTTCATAATCATCTTTGTGCCCTTTGGCATCATAAGCGGGAGTCCCTGTCCGATTACATCTACTGTTGTGAAAAGCTCCATCTCACGACCAAGCTTATTGTGATCACGCTTCTTAGCCTCCTCCATTCTCTCAAGATGTGCCTTTAAATCCTCTTTTTTATTGTAGGCTGTTCCGTAGATACGATGGAGTCTTGCCTTGTTTGAATCACCTCTCCAGTATGCCATTGATGATGATGTGAGCTTGAAAGCCTTTACTCCCTTTGTGCTCATAAGATGTGGTCCTGCACATAAATCTACAAATCCACCCTGGTCATAGAATGAAATCTCCTCACCCTCAGGAAGCTCCTCGATAAGCTCTACCTTGTATGGCTCATCCTTTTCCTTCATGAATTTGATTGCTTCCTCTCTAGGGAGTGTAAATCTTGTTATCTCATGACCCTGTTTGATGATTTTCTTCATCTCTGCCTCAAGTGCATCGAGATCCTCTCTTGAGAATGGCTGTGAATCGAAATCATAGTAGAAACCGTCATCAATTGCCGGTCCGATTGTGATTTTTGCATCCGGAAACAGATTCTTTACTGCCTGTGCCAGCACGTGTGATGCTGTATGTCTGATGACACGAAGTCCTTCCTCATCACTTGCTGTGATTATATTGAGTGTGCAGTCCTTGTCAAGAACTGTTCTTAAGTCAACAATTTCTCCGTCAACCTCTCCTGCGCAGGCTGCTCTTGCAAGTCCCTCGCTTATATCTTTTGCGATTTCATATACGCTTTTTGCTTCGCTGTACTCTTTTGATGAGCCATCCTTCAATGTTATCTTCATGGTTATCTCTCCTTTATTTTTAATATAAAAATCCCCGACACCGCATTGCTGCGACATCGGGGACGATAAGCTTTGTTACCGTGGTTCCACCCACATTCTTTCCGCCTGAAAACATACTGCTTGTCTGTATCCGACAGAAACTCATTTGACTATAACGGTATCACCGGGCTTTATTGGAGCCACTCCAAGCTGGTGTTCGGTATATCATCCACCGGGGAGCTTTCACCACTCTTTGGACTTTGATTCTCGTCTTCCAAGGCTTCCCTCTCTGCTGCTTTTAATATACTTACTGTGCTCTTCAACGTATTGTTATTATGCTGTTGCACATATGTATGTAATATACGCAAACATGTGCCATACATATCTTTAGAACAATTAATGTTCCTTCCAAAAAATGATAATATACTTATTTTTCTAATCTGTAAAGTACTTTATGCATTTTTTCCGCAACATTTTTTATATTTCTTGCCCGAACCGCATGGACATGGGTCATTTCGGCCGATTTTCTTGCCTACTACCACTGTTCCTGACTTCTTCTGCTCGAGGTAAAGCGCATGCTTTGTCTCTGCGTCAAAGATTTCATCCCATGCCGGGAGATTGTAAAGCCAGTCTGCCTTTGCATCTACCATGTTCTTATAGAGCTTTTCTTTATCGAATGCAAGGCTTACCTTTGTGTCCTCATCCATCTCCTCGATTAGGTTTGGTGTGACAAGGCTGTCATTGATTCCGTCTAAGAAGCCTGTCATCTCCATGATTGATAACTCATATTTCTCAGCAAGCTCTTTGACTGTTCCCTCTACTGCCTCATCCGGATTTGCAAGGAGCTTCTCATATACGCCCTTCTCCAAGAGGAAATAATGCTGCCAAAAACGCTGTAACTCCCCCTGATCTGCTTTGTCATTATAGGCAATCTTGTGCCACTCTTCTAATAAAGCCATTTTTACTACCACCTTTATCTTTTATAAACTGATACGAGGCCAAACAGCCTCAACTTCACATATGGATGTATTATACCAAAATAACAGCTTGACGTCAATTTTGTTTTTTTATATTATAATTAGTAACTATTCAGAACCACTGAGAACAAAAAAGCTGATGTGTCATGCTTGCATGTAAGCAGCAGATTTTCTTGTTCTCAAGGTGGCTCGAATAGAGCCACCCCCACATATATGAGCAAAATTAGTTGCGTAGCAACGAGAAAGCACGAGTATCGTGCGTTTTTGCGAATGTGTGTGGGGTGGTTCTGAATAGTTACTATAATTATTAAATAACTATTCAAAAACCACGGAGAACAATTCATGAAAAAGACAAAACGTATTCTGGCACTGATTGGTGCCATCCTTTTATTATTTTTATATGTTGTGGCATTTGTTGCCACTGTGCTCGATCACACGAGCGACATGCGCTACTGGAAGGCTGCCGTTGCCGCAACTATCATTATCCCGGTACTTATCTGGGCGTATTCATTTGTATACAGACTTTTAAAGGGTTCTGATAAAGAATCTGATGATGTAACCAAAATACCATGAAACGCAAAATCACACCTGAATTATCATCTAAAGACTGGAACGAATTCTGCAGCCGCTTTCATTTTGATAATGATAAGCTGCCTCTTATCCGGGCAATATACACAGCAATGCTTCCATTGGTGGATGCCTTCGCATATTATTCCATAAAACAGGATTTGCCTGAGGTATCTCTGGCACACTATGCATACGGTCTCGTGACACTCGGAAACGGTGCAGACGAGCTGTCAGAGCTGTATTTAAACCATGAGCAGCTTGAGGAGGCCTACATAACAGACTGTTTAAGCCTCATGCTTTTGTCAAACGCATATGAGCAGTTTGCAAAGGCTATCGAAGAAGAAAGTTCTCTTTATGCCATTGAGCTGTCATTTTTAGGCGATGAATATCCTCTTGAGCTGCTGCCTGAGATTTTTGAGCACGTAAGCCCTGATGGCATACATCTCACCGGTTCAAATATGCTCATGCCACTTAAGACAGCCGCCCTCATAATAAAGCTTGACTCACAAAAGCAGAAAAATATCAAAGAGCTCTGTAATACCTGCGCGAACTGTAAAAATCTGTCGTGCCCATCAAGAAAGGCCCCTGGTCCTAAGCTGCCACACACCTATGGTGCCATGCAGATTTTTAATATCAGACATTGAAGCCCTTCTTTTTCTCATATGAGCCTCTCAGTTTCTCAACCAGAAGTGTCAGATTCCTAAACAGTGACTCAGCCGCAAAGCCAAACACTATCATGAGAAGAATACATATATTTGACAAATCTGTCAGTGCAAACAGTTTCTTTAAGAAGAAACCCGAAAATACCAGACCTGCTATATTTCCGATAATAACAGCATATTTCATTCTATTGAGCGGCTCACTGATTTTAAAAAGTATCATGAAGCCCACTACCGAAAGTACAAGCGTCGCTATCGTTCCTATGCTTGCATCTGATATACAAAATACTTCTCCGCATACGACAAGCGCTCCGACAGCTATTACATCCGTAAGTCCACCCGGCAGTGCCTTTAGCATGACATTGGTGATAAAGCGCCCCTTTATCCTGTCCTTATTCTGCTCCAGTGCCAATAAGAATCCCGGTACTCCTATGGTAAACATACTGATGAGCGATACCTGTGCCGGCTCAAGCGGATACGTAACCATAAGAATAACTGAAAACAGTGAAAGTAACAGTGAGAATATATTTTTCACAAGAAACAGGCTGGCTGAGCGCTGGATATTGTTTACCACCCTGCGTCCCTCATATACCACATCCGGCATATGTGCAAAGTCAGAGTCCAAAAGGACAACCTGGGCTGCCTGAGCTGCCGCCTCACTTCCCGATGCCATAGCCACACTGCAGTCGGCGTCCTTCATGGCAAGTATATCGTTGACTCCGTCTCCTGTCATCGCAACCGTATGACCTTTAGCCTGCAAAGCCTTTACAAGCTGTTTTTTCTGCTTTGGTGTCACACGTCCGAATACAGTATATTTATTCACTGCATCGGCTATTTTATCCTCAGTATCGAGTGTTGCCGCATCGACAAAGCTTTCTGCACTTTCTATTCCTGCCTGTATGGCAATCCTTGAAACGGTACGCGGATTGTCACCTGAAATAACCTTTATCGCAACACCCTGACTCTTGAAATACTCAAAGGTCTTTACCGCATTCTCTCTGATAGGATTGGCAAGTGCCACAAATCCAAGCGGAGTAACGCTGCCATTTATGCCATTCTCCACGTTTTCTCCATCATACCTTGCAAACAAAAGTACTCTGTCACCTTTGTCAGCGTATGGTATGATTTCTTCCTCAATGCGCGCAAAGTCTTCGTGCATGATAAACTCCGGTGCTCCGAGCAGATATGTTCCATCAGAAAAGGTAACGCTGCCATATTTGAGACTCGACGAAAATGCCTGCTGTGAAACCGCTGTACGATGCAGTGCAGATGTATTATTTGTCAAAGCATCCGCCGCATATGCCTTTAGTGCGAGCATAGTCGCATTGTTGTCAACCGAAGCATTTGCATAATCTAAAATAAGACTTTTAAGCTCATCTAATGTCAAAGCTGTCTGTGTGCCATCTGCTCCACTGTTTTTACAGAGAAAAATTTCCTTAAGCTTCATATCAGGCTCAGTAATTGTGCCCGTTTTATCCACACAAAGCACATCCACACGCGCAAGCGTCTCAATACTTTTCATATCATGAAGCAAAACCTTTTTCCTTGCAAGCTTCATAGTGCTTAAGGCAAGCGCCACTGTGGTCAGCAGATATAAGCCCTCCGGTATCATTCCTATAATCGCTGCAACTGTCGATGTAACACTCTTTGTGATAGACTCACCATTCACAAAATGACTCTGCCAGAATAATATAAACCCAATCGGAATTATAACTATGCCAACCCATTTGACAATCAAATTAATGGAGCGTATCATCTCTGACTGCTCCTTGCCGCCCATTGATTTTGCCTCAAGGCTCAGCTTTGAGATATATGATTCATTACCGACCTTTTCAAGCCTCGCATAGCACTCTCCCGATACAACAAAGCTTCCCGACATGAGAGTACTGCCCTCTGTCTTTTCTACCTCATCAGCTTCACCTGTGAGCAGTGATTCATTTACCTGTATATTTCCGGATATCACAACCGCATCCGCACAAATCTGCTTTCCTGCGGTAAGTAAAATCACATCGTCCTTTACAAGTTCATCCGTACTAATCTGCTTTACGCTGCCGTTTCTGATGACATCCGCATGCGGAGCATTCAGTAAACTCATTTTTTCAAGAGTCTTTTTTGCGCGGATTTCCTGAACGATTCCGATTACCGTATTTCCAATAATTATAGGCAGAAATGTCAGATTTCTGAAAGAACCTACCATTATGAGAAGTATCGTTATGACAAGAAATATAAGGTTAAAATATGTGAAAACATTTGAAATCACAATTTCCTTTGTCGTCTTGTCTGTAGATATATCAGCCCTGTTGGTAAGTCCTTCCTCCACTCTCTGCCTTACCTCTTCATCGGTAAGGCCCGTGATATTTATGCTATTGCTGTCTTTGTTCATCTTATTCATGCTATTCACCGTTTTCCCTCATTATTCTACATCATAATAATGATACATTTTGACCCTTTAATCATTATAATGGTACAACATCAGCACGATTTCAATACCTATTTCATAAAAAAAAGATGAACTATTTCTTAAAGTTATCATTTTTAAACTATTAATCCATTGCTACTCACTTTCAGTCTCTGTACTCTCACTGTCTTCCGTTGCAATCATATCATCTATAGAATCCGGAATTGTTCTAAGGATTGTGGTACTTGAAAGATATACATCATCATTTACCTTGATATAGTACTCACCAAGCATAGCGTTTTTCTCACCGATTGTGATGGTATATGCCTTGTCATCGGTGCTTAGCTTTACGACATTCTGTGGTTCATCCAGCCCAAAATCAGATGTATCCGCATCTGAATCAAATTTCTTTGAAGCTGTAATGCTTGTGGCGTTTCCAAGCAGCGATGTGACCTTGCTTGTATTGATTTTAAGAAAGGTATCATTATCGCAAGTATCACAAAGGTGCGTTTCTGCTTATTCATTCATTTTCTCTCCTATTTCTTATACACTTTTACCTGTAATCTACTTCTTTCTCCTCATTGCCCATACAACGATTCCTATGATAATAAGCAGTATTGGTACAGCTATCATTATGATAAGTCCCGTAATAACCGCCTGCAGCGTATTTATAGTGATATTGCTTAAGGTGTACTCCTTCACAGGTATCACACTTGATGCAAGCTCAACATTTCCGGTCATTGATGTGATAACATCCTTGAACATGTCTGCATTGTTGCCGGAAACAGCATTATCATATGAATCATCAACCACATAAGGCGTACCAAACACAACAATCGATGCGCCGGTGCTTGAATCATTTACAGCAAGACCTGTAGTAAACGGTCCGTTCTCATCTGTGTCCGGCACCTTTTCCTCGTTAAAGAGCTCTAAACTCTTAAGATTTGCATTTGCCTTGCTTACAACACTCTGAAAATTGCTTCCTATTTCCGTTTCATTGTGTCCCGTTATCTGATAAATTACCGGGAGCTCATCTGCATCCATTGTGACATACTCTATAGCACTTGTAATCTGTCCCTCGGCATCAAAGCCTGTGATGCTAGACTGCGACTGGTATCCGTAATAATATGATGAGCTGTCATATTCATATATATCATTGTAATCAATCACCTTTGAACGGTTTTTGTTCTCGATGATAAGGCTGTTTGTGGTAGGTGTCGTGTCTGTGTAATCCTGATAAAACTTCGGGCTTGTCGCCGGGTCTACATATTTTACCTTTATATGACTCGAAAGATCCTTGTATCTGTTGATTGTCTCATCTATCTTTGCATCCTTTGATTTCCTGGAATTTAAAACATAGATTGTGATATCCTCATCGAGCTTACTTATCCTGTCCTTTGTATCGCTTGTGAGCGAGTACAGCTTTGTAGCCGAACAGTCAATTGATGTGTACCTGGTAGGAAGCGCTGTCACTACAAGATTTACCACCACACAGATTGCACACATTATGACAATCATTCCTGCTGAAAATGCCCCTATGCCTATCATCTTCTTTGAAAATGCCCATCTTCTCTTCTGGATAGATTGAGTCGTCAAGAAGCATAAAAGCAAAATAACCGTCACATAATAAGCTGCCGATGTGACACTAAAGCAGCCACTCACAAAATTCTCAAATGGTGTGTACAAATCAAAGCAATTAAGCACCTTTGTTAGCAGATTCCCACTTGACGAGATGAGCCCTGTAATAGACTGCATCATGTATGAGAGGAATAATGCCGCAAATGTAAGTATTGCAGATATTATCACACTCTCAGATATGGACGATATAAAAAGTCCCACGGCGATGCATGATAAACCGTAAAGCTAGTAGCCAAACAAAGCCACATACGCTTCACTGAGCGCCACCTTGCCGTAAATTGACAACACGAGCGGTGAAAGTGCAAAAAGTGCTATGTCTATGGTGTATACTGCTGCCATCGCTAAATATTTTCCTGCTACAATCCTTCCGACAGATACAGGCGATGTCAGCATGAGCTGATCTGTCTTTGTCTTTTTCTCATCAGAAAGCGATCTCATCGTGAGAATTGGCACTGCAATCATCATAATAAAACCGATTCCCTTTAAATCATATGAGATATACGGATAACCGTTTTTCAGATTGTATACATAAAAATATAAGCCATACACTGCACTTATCTCACTTAAAATATGTGAGCTCAGTATCACCGTATGATTTTCTCCAAGCTTTTTAATAAGCTCACGAATCTCTATTATCTGCTTTGGATCAAGTCCAACTGTAGGCTCATCCAGTATGATGATTTCCGGGTAGCCAAGAAGTGCCTGGGCGAAGCCCACTCTTTGTCTGTAGCCCTTGGAAAGGTTCTTTATGAGACGGTTTTTCACCTCCGTGATGCCGGTCATGTCCATGGCATCTGCTATCATTTCTTTTCTCTTTTTCCTGTCGAGCTTTTTGAGCTCTGCCACAAATTTGAGATACTCATATACCGTCATATCCACGTAAAGCGGTGGTATCTCCGGCAGGTATCCGATACATTTTTTTGCCTCCTCAGGCTGTGCAAATATATCATAGCCGTTTATCTTTACTGTTCCACCATCAGCACCGATATATCCGGTAACAATATTCATGGTGGTTGACTTTCCGGCGCCGTTTGGTCCCAAAAGTCCGTATATCTTTCCCGGCTCAACAGTCAGCGAAAGATGATCTACGGCCATATGGTCGCCATATTTCTTTACGAGATTACTAATTTCTATCACAGTAATACTCCTCCTGCTAAATTGTTATGATATCAGAGTAAAAAAAAGAGTGTTCAATTTGTGAATTTTGAACACTCTTTTGTACATTATTTAAAATTTTAATACTATAGCATTTTAGCTTTACTAATTGTCTGCGCGCACAATCATAGCTTCTCTGTCAGCACCTGTTCCGATAAACTTAACAGGTACTCCGATGTATTTCTCTATGAAACTGATGTATTTCTGTGCATTCTCAGGAAGCTCCTCGAAAGTCTTACAGCTTGCGATTTCATCTCCCCAGCCGCCTTCCAGCTCCTCATATACAGGCTTTGCGTTGTTTAAAACCTTGAGATTTGTTGTAAAGTCCTCTGTTACCTCACCGTTTACATCGTAGCCGGTGCAGACTTTTATTGTATCAAACTTGCCGATTGTGTCGAGATGGTTTACAGAAAGTGCTGTAAGTCCGTTAAGACGCTTGGCATATTTTAAGGTGACAAGGTCTAACCATCCGCATCTTCTCGGGCGGCCTGTTGTGGTGCCGTACTCATGTCCGAGCTCACGGATTCTGTCTCCTGTTGCGTCAAGAAGCTCTGTCACATATGGTCCCTCACCTACACGGCTTGAGTATGCCTTGATGACACCGTATACATTTCCGATATCTGAAGCAGAAAGACCTGTTCCTGTAAGAATACCACCGATTGTAGGATTTGATGATGTAACATATGGATATGAACCAAAGTCGATGTCAAGGAGTGTAGCCTGTGCTCCCTCAACAACCACCTTTTTGTCATCCTCAAGTGCCTTGTGTAAGAGGGTTATTGTATCACATACATATGGCTCAAGCTGTGCTGCATAGTCACTGTACTCTGCAAACATCTTGTCGAAATCAAGCTCCTTTGTATAATCAGTCTCAGGATCATATACCTTAAGAAGTGCAAGCTTGAGCTCTGTCTGCTCCTTAAGGCGCTCCTTGAAATCAGGTGCGTATAAATCCTCCATTCTGATTCCGCTTCTCTCATACTTATCGCAGTATGAAGGTCCGATACCCTTTCCTGTAGTACCGATTTTCTTTGCCTGTCTCACCTTCTCAAGCGCTACATCCAGCTTTCTGTGATATGGGAAAATAACATGCGTTTTGTCACTGATTTTTAAGTATTTATCTACATCATATCCGTGCTCCTTCAGGTTGTTGATTTCCTCTAAAAGAACCTGCGGATTTAAAACTACTCCGTTTCCGATCACTCCGATTGTATGTCCTGATAAGAGTCCTGACGGAATAAGGTGCATTGCATATTTAACACCGTTTGCTTTGATTGTGTGACCGGCATTGTCTCCGCCTGTGCATCTTACTGCTACATCAGCGTCTGCTGCAAGGTAATCAATTACCTTACCTTTTCCTTCATCACCATAGAAACATCCTATTACTACATCTACCTTTGACATTTTACATGCCTCCCTTGTATTTTCTGACACGACACATTGTGCCATGTTACTGCTTGATTTTAGTGGTATATTTATTATGCTTTGTAACTATTAATAATTATTTATTACAATACTCTATCTTCTTAGAGCAGGCTATTGCAAGCGCTCCGGGTCCTATATGGCATGAGACCGAAAGTGAAAGCGGATTCATGACTATCTCGTTATTTGGAAATGCTGCCTGAACCTCTTCCTTAAATGTCTCCGCTGCTGCAATATCATGTGTGTATGCCATTTCAAGATTTATCTGGCTGCCATCCGGATTATTGAAGCGCTTCTCAAAATCCGACTTCATGGCATCTATCATGATGCTCTTTGCCTGCTTTACGGTACGTGCCTTTGCAAATGCATCAAGCTTCTCACCCTGAATCTGAAGCACCGGTTTAAGCTTTAAAAGTGTGCCAAGAGCTGCCGCTGCAGGCGTGATTCTACCACCCTTTTTGAGGTAGTTAAGCGTATCTACCATGATATATATGGAAGACTCAAACTTTGCATTCTCTAATATCTGCTTTATCTCAGCTGCATTTTTTCCTGCTTCTGCCAGGTTCTTCGCATCTATAACCGACTGTCGCATTGTAACTGATATTCTCTGATTATTGACTACCTGCACTTTGCCGTCATAATCCTGCGAGAGCATATATGCTGTCTCACATGAGCTTGAAAGACCTGATGACATTGGAATGTATACAATCTCATCATTTTCCTTTAAAAACTCATCCCATTTATCTGTTACGTCACCAACTAAAGGCATAGATGTCTTGATATCGCCGCCTGCCGTAAGCTTCTCATAGAACTGCTCCTGTGTCAGATCGATATTCTCATAATACATCTGCTCATCGATGTAAAAAGGCATTGGAATCACTTCAACTCCAAGCTTCTTTGCCTCGTCAGGTGTGATACCGCTGTTTGAATCGGTAACTACTATAACCTTACTCATTAATTCTCACTCCGATATAAATATTCGTTGTCGTATTTTTTCCAACACCGCTCATTATACCATAGGTGTAATTGTTTGAAAAGAAGTTTTTGATGTACTTCGACATTATTCCACCTACATCGTAGACACGGCTGGCTTACACCAGCCTCCGTATATTCGTGGTCCGCACAGTAGGTGCTTCTTGCTCATATCCGGACATTCGTCAAATAAAAAATCAGAGGCAAGCGAGCTTATGGTGTTATTTTACTTATATCGTAGACACGGCTGGCTTACACCAGCCTCCGTATATTCGTGGTCCGCACAGTAGGTGCTTCTTGCTCATATCCGGACATTCGTCAAATAAAAAATCAGAGGCAAGCGAGCTTATGGTGTTATTTTACTTATATCGTAGACACGGCTGGCTTACACCAGCCTCCGTATATTCGCAATCCGCACTTAGGTGCTTCTTGCTCATATCCGGACATTCGTCAAATAAAAAATCAGAGGCAAGCGAGCTTGCCTCTGATTTTTTATTTTCCTCATTGTCTACGATTACATCATGCCCATTCCGGCGCCGGCACCTGCTGGCATTGCTGGAGTGTCCTCTTTGATTGTAGCTACTGCTGACTCTGTTGTGAGGAGTGTTGAAGCTACTGATGTTGCATTCTGTAATGCACTTCTTGTAACCTTTACAGGATCAAGGATTCCATTATCAACCATATCTACATACTCTTCTGTAGCTGCGTTGAAGCCTGTTCCCGGAGCTGACTCCTTTACCTTGTTGATGATTACTGCACCTTCAAGTCCTGCGTTTGCAGCGATATAGTAAAGTGGAGCCTCGAGTGCTTTAAGGATAACCTTTGCACCTGTCTTCTCATCTCCCTCAAGTGTATCAACAAGCTCTGCAACCTTCTTTGATGCATGGATATATGCTGATCCACCACCTGCGATGATTCCCTCTTCAACTGCTGCTCTTGTAGCGTTAAGGGCATCCTCCATACGAAGCTTAGCCTCTTTCATCTCTGTCTCTGTTGCAGCACCTACACGGATAACTGCTACACCGCCTGCCATCTTGGCAAGACGCTCCTGTAATTTTTCTTTATCAAACTCAGATGTTGTCTCATCAATCTGACCACGAATCTGGCTTACTCTGCCTGCGATAGCATCCTTGTCTCCGGCACCATCAACTATGACTGTGTTCTCCTTCTGAACCTTAACTGACTTAGCACGGCCAAGCATATCGATTGTTGTATCCTTGAGCTCAAGTCCAAGATCTGAGCTGATTACCTGACCACCTGTAAGGATTGCGATATCCTCAAGCATTGCTTTTCTTCTGTCACCATATCCAGGAGCCTTTACAGCTACTACATTGAATGTACCACGAAGCTTATTAACAATAAGTGTTGTAAGAGCCTCGCCCTCAACATCCTCAGCGATGATAAGAAGTCTTGCACCGGCCTGAACAATCTTCTCAAGTAATGGAAGAATATCCTGGATGTTGGAAATCTTCTTGTCAGTAATAAGGATATACGGATCATCAAGTACTGCTTCCATCTTATCCATATCTGTGCACATATATGCTGAGAGGTATCCTCTGTCGAACTGCATACCTTCTACAAGGTCAAGCTCTGTCTGCATTGTCTTTGACTCTTCGATTGTGATAACACCATCGTTTGTAACCTTTTCCATAGCGTCTGCTACGAGATTACCAACTTCCTCATCTCCTGCTGAGATAGCTGCAACTTTAGCTATCTGCTCTTTTCCCTTAACCTTCTGGCTCATATCCTTAAGTGCCTCAACAGCCTTGTCTGTTGCCTTCTTCATACCACGACGAAGCACAATTGGGTTTGCTCCTGCCTCAAGGTTCTTCATTCCTTCCTGAACCATTGCCTGTGTAAGAACTGTAGCTGTTGTTGTTCCGTCTCCTGCTACATCATTTGTCTTTGTAGCAACTTCCTTGACAAGCTGTGCTCCCATGTTCTCGAAAGCATCCTCAAGCTCAACCTCTTTTGCGATTGTAACACCATCGTTTGTGATGAGTGGTGCACCGTATGATTTGTCAAGTACTACGTTTCTTCCTTTTGGTCCAAGTGTTACTCTGACTGTATTTGCTAATTTATCTACTCCAGCTCCAAGTGCTGCTCTGGCTTCTGAGCCATATTTAATTTCCTTTGCCATGATTTATACGACCTTTCTATTTATTTATATATTTGATATTTAATTCCAAAATGTAAGCAGCTATGACCGGATATGTAAAACGTACCGGATCTTTAGCTTCTATCCGTAAATTAATCTTACTCTACTACTGCAAGAATATCATTCTGTCTAACGATGATGTACTCTTCTCCGTCAAGCTTAACCTCTGTGCCTGCGTATTTAGAATAAATAACCTTCTGTCCGACTGTTACCTGCATCTTAACTTCCTTGCCGTCAACCATTCCGCCAGGTCCTACTGCGATAACCTCAGCCTCCTGTGGCTTCTCCTGTGCTGAACTTGTAAGGATGATTCCAGATTTTGTTGTTTCCTCTGCTTCTAACTGCTTTAATACTACTCTGTCTGATAATGGAACTAATTTCATAGTATTGCCTCCTTTTATCTTTGTTAGCACTCATTTCTTTCGAGTGCTAATTTCTTTATGTAAATAAAATATCACTATTGCATTTCAATGTCAACAGTGATATTTCATTTTAATATTTATTTTACATTTTCTATATCAATCCGTAATGCTTTAACGCATTTTTCACTCCATCATCTGAAATATCCGATGTGACATATTCCGCAATTTCTTTAACCGGTGGCATTGAGTTGCCCATCGCGATTCCATGTCCTACACTCTCAAGCATTTCAAGGTCATTTACACTGTCGCCTATCGCATAGGTTTCATCAAGCGGGATATCCAGATGATTGCACAGCCATTTGATGCCGGTTGCCTTTGAGGTTCCCTTCGGCACGAACTCCACTACATTTTCCACATGCTCAAGTATCAGAAAATCATCGGCAAACTCTGCCTTCACACGCTCATAATCAGTACCATCTATCACGTCAGCGGAGAATTTATTAATTCTTATCTCGCCGTCATATCCTCTTATTATATGTGCATGCTCACCAAGTGACTCAAAAAGGTAATCCACATACGGATCATTCTCAAAGCCCTCATCATCTATCCAGTAGTCTGTGGAGCCCTCAAGCACTACAGGCATTTTACACTCAGAAAGCACCCTTATGACCTTTTGTACCATATCTGAGCTCAGGTCATTTTCGTATATTACTTTGCCATCCATTTCAATATAGTTGCCACATGCCGCAATTATTCCATCAAAACCCATATTTAATAGCTTCTCTGACCTCACACTGGCTCTGGCACGTCCTGTACATATAAATGCCAGATGTCCGTTTGCCTTGAGAGCTGCCACAGCCTCTAGGGTGCTTTCAGGAATTACCATGTCATCGTCCCATATTGTTCCGTCTATGTCAAAAAATACTGTTTTACTCATTTGCTGCTCCTAATATTATTATTATCATGTCAAACACTGCTATCTTAACATCTTATAAATCAAATTTCAATCAGTTTATCCACAGTACCAGCACCTTTAGAAAGCAGTAATTTTGTATGTCAAAAATCCCGGTGCAATGCACCGGGATTTTGATATAAAATGTATGAAATAAAATTTATTAAGGAGAATTGCTACAATAATTTGTTACTGTACTGAGAGATATGAATATCCCATGAGACTCTCATCAACCTCTCTGGCAGCCTCACGTCCCTCTCTGATAGCCCATACTACAAGGGACTGTCCACGGTGGTTATCACCTGCCACGTATACGTTTTTTACGTTTGTAGCGTAATGTCCCTCCTGTGTACTTACGTTTGTTCTGGCATCGAGCTCTACACCAAATGCCTTTGCCACATAGCTTTCTGTTCCAAGGAAGCCTGCTGCTATAAGCACAAGCTCTGCCGGAAGCTTTTTCTCTGATCCCTCTACCGGAACCATCATGAATCTGCCTGTCTTCTCGTCCTTTTTACTCTCAAGACTTACAATTGTAAGCTCCTTTAGGTTGCCGTTTTTGTCCTTGTGGAACTCTTTTACGGTTGTCTTGTAGATACGTGGGTCATGTCCGAATACTGCAATGGCTTCCTCCTGGCCGTAGTCTGTCTTTAAGACCTTTGGCCACTCCGGCCACGGATTGTTTGCGGCACGCTCTGTAGGCGGACAAGGCATCATCTCAAGCTGTGTGACCGATTTGGCACCCTGACGGATTGCAGTTCCGACACAGTCGTTTCCTGTGTCACCGCCACCGATAATGACTACATTTTTGCCCTTTGCAGATACAAACTTGCCATCTGTCAGGTTAGAGTTCAAAAGACTCTTTGTATTCTGGGTAAGGTAATCAACAGCAAAGTAAATACCCTTTGCATCTCTTCCGTCTGCCTTTATGTCTCTTGGATTTTTGGCACCACAGCAAAGGATTACCCTGTCATACTTCTTGAAAAGCTCTGCCGGCTTTATATCCTTTCCGACATCACAGCCTGTGACAAAATGAATGCCCTCTTCCTTCATTATATTAACTTTTCTGTCAATAATGCTCTTATCGAGCTTCATATTTGGAATACCATACATGAGCAGGCCACCGACGCGGTCCTCTCTCTCATATACTGTAACATCATGGCCTCTCTGGTTAAGCTGGTCTGCTGCCGCAAGTCCTGAAGGACCTGAACCAATGATTGCCACCTTCTTGCCGGTTCTGACCTTTGGTGGCTTTGGAGCTGCATATCCGTTTGCATATGCAGTCTCTATTACACCATGCTCATTGTCCCTGACTGATACCGGACTACCCCAGTGTCCGCATGTACATGCCTTCTCGCACAGTGCCGGGCAGACTCTTGATGTAAACTCAGGGAAATTATTGGTCTTGTGCAGACGATTATATGCCTGCTCCCAGTTGCCGGTATATACAAGGTCGTTCCACTCCGGAACCAGGTTGTGCAGAGGACAGCCTGATGTCATGCCTGCTATTGTCATTCCCGACTGGCAGAAAGGAACTCCGCAGTCCATACAACGGGCAGCCTGTTTCTGTTGATCTTCTTTTGAAAGGAACACATGAAACTCGTTAAAGTTCTTAATACGCTCCTTTGGCTCTACAGACGCTGCTTCGCATCTGTCATATTCCATAAATCCTGTTGGTTTTCCCATTATCTGCGTCCTCCTTAGCCCTTTGTGCTGGCATAAAATGCCTCAATCTGTGCCTGCTCTGCGTTAAGACCCTTTTCTTCCATCTGTACAATAGCCATCTGCATACGGTTGTAATCGTAAGGAATAACCTTCTTGAACTTAGGAAGATACTCACTGAAATGATCAAGGATTTCCTTACCCTTTTCTGAGTTTGTAAGTGTTACATGCTCTTTTATCATTTCCTTAAGCTCTAATACATCGTACTTGTTTGAGACCTCCTCAGTAAATACCATCTGCTTGTTGGTTCTCATGTAAAGATCATTGTCCTCATCAAGCACATATGCTATTCCACCGCTCATACCTGCTGCAAAGTTTTTTCCGGTCTTTCCAAGGATAACTACGCGGCCACCTGTCATGTACTCACAGCCATGATCGCCGACACCCTCAACTACTGCTGTTGCACCGGAATTTCTTACGCAGAAACGCTCACCGGCAACACCGTTTATGAAGGCCTTACCGCTTGTAGCTCCGTAAAGTGCCACGTTTCCGATGATGATATTATCATCCTTCTCAAACTTTACTCCTGCCGGTGGATATACGATGAGCTTTCCACCTGAAAGACCCTTTCCGAAGTAATCATTTGAATCTCCGACAAGCTCAAGTGTAAGTCCCTTAGGGATAAATGCTCCAAAGCTCTGTCCGCCTGCACCGTTACACTTGATGACAAATGTGTCGTCATCCAGAGTATCGTCATATTTCTTTGTAATCTCAGAACCAAATATCGTTCCGAGAGATCTGTTTGTATTTGTTACCTCAATCTCAATCGCACGCTTTTGTCCGCTCTCAAGTGCGCTCTTAAGCTGTGTCATGATCTCAGTCATATCCTTTGTCTTTGAAAGTTCAAAATCATATACCTGCTTAGGATCGAAGATAACACTCTGCTTTTTGCCGTCAAACGGATTATTAAGCATGCAATCAAGGTCAATCTTTGACTGTCTCTCGCTTAGATTATCACGCTTCTTTAAGAGATCTCCACGTCCAACGAGCTCATCCACTGTCTTTACGCCAAGCTTTGCCATATACTCACGAAGCTCTTCAGCAATGAAACGCATGAAGTTCTCAACGTACTCCGGCTTTCCTGCAAAGCGCTTACGAAGCTCAGGGTTTTGTGTAGCAATTCCTGCCGGACATGTATCTAAGTTACATACTCTCATCATTACACAGCCCATTGTTACAAGCGGAGCTGTCGCAAAACCGAATTCCTCGGCTCCAAGACACGCTGCTATTGCCACATCACGGCCACTCATCAGCTTACCGTCTGTCTCAATTCTTACTTTATTTCTAAGACCATTCATAAGAAGAGTCTGGTGTGTCTCTGCAAGTCCAAGCTCCCATGGAAGTCCCGCATTGTGGATTGAGCTGCTAGGTGCGGCTCCTGTTCCTCCGTCGTAGCCTGAGATAAGCACTACCTGTGCTCCGGCCTTTGCAACGCCTGCCGCAACAGTTCCTACACCGGCCTCAGAAACGAGCTTGACTGAGATTCTTGCATCTCTGTTTGCATTCTTTAAGTCGAATATAAGCTGCTCCAAATCCTCGATAGAATAAATATCGTGGTGTGGTGGTGGAGAGATGAGTGCAACACCCGGTGTTGAAAGTCTTGTCTTTGCAATCCAAGGATAAACCTTCTTTCCAGGTAAGTGTCCGCCCTCACCCGGCTTAGCACCCTGTGCCATCTTAATCTGAATCTCCTGTGCGCTTGTTAAGTATCTGCTTGTGACACCAAAACGTCCTGAAGCAACCTGCTTGATTGCTGAGCAGCGGTTTTTTCCGTCTTTTCCGATTGTGAGACGATCCTTGTCCTCTCCACCTTCACCGGTATTTGATTTTCCGTGCAGATGGTTCATGGCAATTGCAAGTGTCTCATGTGCTTCCTTTGAGATAGATCCGTATGACATAGCACCTGTCTTGAAACGTGTCACAATTGAGTCAACGCTCTCAACTTCCTCGAGCTTGACACCCTTCTTAGGATAATTGAAATCCATGAGTCCACGGATGTTTGTATTTTTCTCTTCCTCGTCCACAAGTGCTGTGTACTGCTTGAACAGATTGTAGTCACCGCGCTGTGTCGACTGCTGGAGAAGATGAATTGTAGCCGGATTGTACAGATGGTCATCAGCTCCGCTTCTCATCTTGTGTCTGCCCTTGCTGTCAAGTGTAACATCTGTCTCAAGTCCGAGCGGATCGTAGGCCGCAGAGTGAAGCTCATCCACATCGTTCTCGATATCCTGTAATGTAATTCCACCGATACGGCTTACTGTATTTGTGAAATACTTATCAATAACACTCTTGTCAATACCGATTGCCTCAAAAATCTTTGAGCCCTGATATGACTGGATGGTTGAAATACCCATCTTTGCTGCAATTTTTACGATACCTGTGATGATTGCATGGTTGTAATCATCGATTGCTGCATAATAATCCTTGTCAAGCATATGCTCGTCAACAAGCTGCTTAACTGTATCCTGTGCCAGATAAGGGTTGATTGCACTTGCACCAAAGCCAAGCAGTGTAGCAAAATGATGAACTTCTCTCGGCTCTCCTGACTCAAGAATGAGAGAAAGAGATGTTCTCTTTTTTGTCTTTACAAGATACTGCTGCAATGCAGCAACTGCAAGCAGTGAAGGAATTGCAACGTGGTTCTCATCAACACCCCTGTCTGAAAGGATAATAATGTTGGCTCCGTCCCTGTATGCACGATCAGCCTCTATATAAAGTCTGTCTACAGCTTTCTCAAGACTTGTGTTCTTGTAATATATAATAGGTAAAACCTCTACCTTAAAGCCATCTGCCTTTAAATTCTTAATCTTCATAAGGTCGGTGTTTGTAAGGATTGGGTTGTTAATCTTAAGTACACGGCAGTTTTCCGGCTTCTCCTCAAGCACGTTTCCGGCCTCACCGATATAGAGTGTGGTTGATGTGACAACCTCCTCACGGATTGAATCGATAGGCGGGTTTGTTACCTGTGCGAAGCGCTGCTTAAAGTAGTTGAATAACGGCTCCCTGTTACCTGATAAAGCTGCAAGCGGTGTATCAGTACCCATGGCTGCTGTGCCCTCAACACCATTTTTAGCCATAGGAAGGATTGAATCCTTGAGTGACTCATATGTGTAACCGAAGGCTCTCTGCATTCTCTGGCGCTCTTCCTTTGTATACTCAGGTACTCTCTGGTTAGGAATCTTTAAATCCTTAAGATTTACCATGTATCTGTCAATCCACTCACCATAAGGCTGCTTGTCTGCATATCTCTCCTTGAGCTCATCATCATCTATGATTTTTCCTGCAACAGTATCCACAAGGAGCATCTTTCCCGGACGGAGACGATCCTTTTTCACAATCTTTGTAGGGTCAATCTCAAGTACTCCGACCTCAGATGAAAGAATAAGGTAATCATCATCTGTCACATAGTAACGTGATGGACGAAGTCCGTTTCTGTCAAGCACTGCTCCGACTAAATCACCATCTGAGAATACGATTGAAGCCGGACCATCCCATGGCTCCATCATTGTAGCGTAATACTGGTAGAAATCCTTCTTCTTCTGAGTCATGATTGAATTGTTTGCCCATGGCTCAGGAATCATTATCATAACGGCAAGTGGAAGCTCCATACCACTCATTACCAGGAATTCAAGCGCATTATCAAGCATTGCTGAGTCAGATCCTGCCGCATTGATAACCGGCAAAACCTTCTGGAACTCTTTTTTAAGCTTAGGAGACTCCATGTTCTCCTCACGTGCTGACATCTTGTCAGAGTTTCCAAGAATAGTGTTAATCTCACCATTGTGTACGATAAATCTGTTTGGATGAGATCTCTCCCAGCTTGGGTTTGTATTTGTAGAGAATCTTGAATGTACTGTGGCGATTGCTGACTCATAATCAGGATCCTGTAAATCCTTGAAGAACTGTCTGAGCTGCTCTACAAGGAACATTCCCTTATATACTATTGTTCTGCTTGAGAAGGAAACCACATATGTATTGTCGTTTGACTGCTCGAAAACACGTCTTGCAACATAAAGCTTTCTGTCAAACTCAAGTCCTCTCTCAACATCCTCAGGTCTCTTTACAAAGCACTGCATGATGCATGGCATACAGTCTCTGGCTTTTTTAGAAAGCTTATCAGGCTCTGTAGGCACTTCTCTCCATCCGAGAAATTCAAGGCCTTCCTTCTCCACGATAACCTCAAGCATCTTCTTTGCCTGAATAGTCTTAAACTCATCATTAGGGAAGAAAAACATTCCCACACCGTAATCTCTCTCATCTCCAAGCTCTATTCCAAGTGGCTTTGTAACCTTCTTAAAAAACTTATGAGAAATCTGAAGCAGGATGCCGACACCGTCTCCCGTCTTACCATCAGCGTCTTTTCCGGCTCTGTGCTTTAAGTTCTCAACAATCTTTAAAGCATTCTCGACTGTCTCATGTGTTTTGATACCTTTGATATTTACTACTGCACCAATTCCACAGTTATCATGCTCATAGCGTGGATCATATAATCCCTTGGCTGTGGCTGTGCTTTCATTCCATTGTTTACTCATAGGTTCTTCCTTTCCTAGTGTAAATTTGTTAACGGATAACTTATTAAGAAGTGAATCATTTCCTGTTTATGATTTTACAACTATGAAAGCTCAATGTAAATAGTTTTTTTCTCGCTATTGTCTGATTATTTGATAACTTAATATTATAAAGTTATTTTTCTGAATATATTCGTATTTTTATCTTTTTTCATAAGGTTATACGCACAATTTACTTTTTAAAATTCCAAAACTTTTTTCAATAACTCATGTTAAAAATCGCCCTTATAACAAATTGTGTCTGAATTGTGTATGTGTTACAGTAGCTTTTCATGTCTTATATCATAAAAAAATCAGCTATACTTTTTATTGTGTAGCTGATTTTTATAAACATCCAGTAACTATCCTAAATCGCATTGCTCATATTTGTAAAACTGCACGATACTCGTATTTTGTCTGCGCTCCGTTTTGCTCCTGCTAAACAGTTCCTTCTGTGTGCTTCGCATAATAATAAAATATCACAGCACCAATGCCAAGGCACATGACAGATACCACCCATGCCATTATACTGCCATCAACAGTCCACTTCAAAATACCGGTCTCTGTCCTTATAACAGCAAACGCATTTGCGGTAATATGACCAATCATAGCCGCATACACATGCCCTGACTTATACATAAAAGCAGCAAGCACAAGGCCAAGTAAAAACGCATAGACAAACTGCACTATATTAAAATGAATGAGCCCAAACAAAAGTGCCGACAAAGATACCGCCTGTGGCACATTCATTATTTTGCGCATATTTCCAAATACAATGCCTCTGAAAACGAGCTCCTCCATAATCGGAGAAAGAATTGCCGAGCCTATCAGCTCAATTACAAGAGTGCTTGCATAAAAGCTCTCATTCGCCCTGGCATATCCTTCTGAGAGCCCGATAAGCGGTGACATGGTGATGATATTATTGAGCGCAAATGAAATGAAAAGTGTAATCACAATCACCCAGAGCACATTTATAAAAAGAGCCCTGTCTATCCTTGGTTTTTTAACAAACATCTGCTGTGTCGGCTTATAGCTTGCAAAATACATAAATGGTATTGTAATTGCTGCAGATATTATCTGCGCTATCATGTATGTCGAAGATGTGTGTCCGATAAACGCAAAAATAAAGTACATTGCGCTCAGAAAAACAATGTAGTAAATCACAATCGGGACAATTATCTCCCACACTATCACTCTTAATTTTAAATTCTTATTCATGAAATCCCATTCCTATCTACTGTTTATAACCTAAGGTTTCAATGCATTGCATTTTCATAAAAGCTAATCGAAAAGCCTGGAAAGTACATCAGGAAGCTGCCTTATATCATCTATCACAGCTTTTGCACCGGCACTCACCATCTCGTTAACCTCTCCAAAGCCAAAGCTTACCGCTATGCTTGGCACATTGACACGGTTTGCTCCCTCGATATCAAACATAGTATCTCCGATTAAACACATCTCATCCCTTGGAATGTCTGACCACCGGCGCATCACCTCGTTAAGCACCTCTTCCTTTGTATCTATCCTGCCGTCAAATGTAGCTCCGACCACCTCATCAAACATATCAAGTATTCCAAAATGCTCCAAAATACGCTCACACGATCTTTCCGGCTTCGATGATGCAAGTCCTATCCTATAGCCGGCTGCTTTAAGCGCCTCTATGCATTCCTTTACTCCCGGAAAAAGCGAACATTCAAATATACCTGTTTTGTTATAGCGCTCTCTGTACTTTTCGACCGCTTCAAGTGCCCTCTCCTTAGTAAATCCGTAGTGCTCCATAAATGTGTTTATGAGCGGCGGTCCTATAAAGAAAAACAGGCTGTTTCTGTCAGGCTCATCTATGCCAAAGTGTGAAAGTGCATATTGTGCCGACTTTGTGATGCCCTCTGATGAGTCAATCAGCGTTCCATCCAAATCAAATAATATTGCTTTCATTTGTTATCTCCATTGCTTTAAATTTATTGTACTTTTAATTAAAATGCTAAGTCAGTATCTCATTTAACACACGTCCGACAGCATCGGCAAACTCGTTAATACTCTTTATCTTCACTAGACTTCTGCCGAATATCTTTGTTGCAATCTCACTGTCATGCGCACTTCCCATGAAGATGCCAATTACGTCTATTCCATGGTTTTTAAGCCTCTGCACCTCATTTACGGTGTCCTTAACAGCAAGAGCATCAGTGTACTCCCTGTCCTTATAAAAGGCTCCCTCCCCTGCTATCTGATCATCCTGGGGACTTGCATCCGAAAACATGAAAAGTAACTTCCTGGGCTTTGGACTTAGCTCCATCAGATGTGATGCCGCGCGCAGAGCAAGGCCATCCCTGTTATTTCCTGCCGCAACAAAATGAAATAATTCATCCTCCACACCATAATCATCATATTCCTTAAAAATATGCATCACCGTGTAGCCTCTTATGCTGCAGTATGAGTAAATCTGCACCGGTATGCCACAATTAGTCAGGCTCTTTGACAGTACATATGCCTGTGCCGCTATCTTCTGCTGCATCTGTTTTCTGGAAGAAGACGCATCCATCAGTATGTCGACAGAAAAGCCCTGCGTCTCCACCTCATCTTTTCGCTCAAAAACACGCGGATTGTCCAGATAAAGGGCCTTCCATACTCTCGCAGGCTTTATACGGCCGTGTGTTGAAGCATCCATAAATGTCTCATCTGCCGTCTCCAGGTGCATTCTAAGGCTTTCTGTAAGTCTCCTTATACTGTTTTGATACACTGCCATGTTTTTTTCAAAATGCTCTTTATTCTTGTCGTATTGCATGGCTGTCTCTTTTGTAAATGCAAGAATTTCCCTGCGCTCTCTTTTGTTGTCAATCTCATCAGGTACAGTCTGTTTTTTCTCCGATGAAATACCTCTGGTAAAAAGCAAGTGACAGTTTTTGTGATTTCCTACACAGAGTTTTTTCTCCATCTCGGCCTGCTGCCTGTCAGAATACATGCTTTTTCCAAAGCAGGCTGTCACATACCGCTTCGCTTCTATTGGATCTTTCTGCAGTGCAAACTGCAGCAGATATCTCTTTGAATGCTCCATAGACAAAGCTGCTGTGTCCGAGGCCATATTTTTATCATAAAAGCTATTCGCTCTGACATACTGTGTGCTGACTTTTCCTATTGAGCGAAATGCTCCTGCTACCTTCTGTAAAAAATATATACCCTGTGGCTTTGCCACCTTTATCGGCTTATACGAGAAATACTTCCACAGATTTTCTCTCGTTTTCACTATAATCTCATCCGTTGTCATATCAGATGTAAAACAAAAAGCATGCAGTATCTCTTCATCCTCTTTGCAAAGGCCTGATGATTTTCCAAGTATCCTTCTGCAATGTGCATTTCTGATTATATCAATCCTCGAATACTCCCTGTTTTTATTGACTCCTGCAAGGCTCTTTTTCGCGTACTCAAGCCTTAAATCATATAAGGCAGGCCTCGTTTGTCTCTCCTTTTCATACAGGGCATTTTCCAAACCTATCCATAAAAGACCCTCATAAAGCATGGCGTTTTTTCCTGTCAGCTGATTAAATAAGGCATCTATCTTGTCATGCTCATACCACTTGTATTCAAGTCCAATAATCAGATTCAGATAAATATCAGCGGATCCATCAGGTGCAAATGCCAGAAAAAGCGGCTCTATGTCATAATCACAGGCCGCCATCCATATGAAGTTTCTTGCTCTTTTTGCTTCCTTTATATCCTGTTCTTCCATATGCTCCATTCCTTCATATGTCACAAGTCTATATTAACAAAACAGCTGCTCTCTGCTCATCTTCCTTGAGATTCTTGCACGGATTGTATCACGGATAAGCGTCTGCTCATATTCATCAAAGCTCTTGTTTGTTATTCCCATATCCAGAGCTGTATATATATTTAAGCCCTTTTCCATCATACCAATTGAACCGATGAGACCACGCAGATCAAGTGCCTTTGATGATATCTCGCCATTCTCACACTTTGCATGCAGCTCAAGAAATACCTCCGCAAGCTCATTTGCTCCCGCTTCACGTATTGCAGGATAATGCTCCTTTATGAGCTTCACAAGGCTCTCTTTTGAAATCATAGGCATCCGGATTACCGCAAAACGTGATACAAGGGCCTCGTTCAGCTCCTTTGTGCCTGCATAGCCGTAATTCATCGTGGCAATAAATCTTGTTGCCGGATGAAGCGACAGTCTGTCATAGCCCGGCACATCTATTGTACGTCTGAAATCAAGTGTGGCATGAAGCACTGCCATAGCCTCACTTTTTGCCATATTTATCTCGTCAAGCACCGCAAAGCCGCCTGTTTTTGCGGCTGTATACACAGGTCCCGGCCTGAATGTTACTTCTCCGGCGCTAAACGTATCGGTTCCGATAAGTGATGCTGCATCCATATTTACGTGAAATGACACATCCCAGCGTGGTCTGTTAAATACACCTGCCAGATTCTCTGCGAAAAGATTCTTTCCTGTGGCCTTTTCTCCTACTAAAAGCAGATTTTCTCCACATAAAACTGCGGTTATAGCCTGCTCCCACACATCGCTTCCGTAATAAAACTGTGTAGGCACGGGGATTCTTGACTCATACTCCTTGTCCACCGGATACTGCGAGCGAAACTTTTCAATTTCCTTAATCAGATTTTCTGAAATGCCAAGCTCTCTTAATTTGTCCAACAAGCTCATCGCTTCCTTTCATGTCAGATATTTTAACTGTTCCAGGCCATACATACTCAAAACCGTACACAGTTTATGCTTTACGTTATATTGTCATGCGATATATTATTTCTTCACGCCCTTAGTGTCACGGTTTGCAATGTGCAGCCTGTGAAGCGCCACCTGCTTACCCTTTACCTCGACCTCTTTTTCCTCCTGGTCATTAAGCAGATAAATGTCAGTAAGCTCATCCTCTCTGTCAAGCCTCATTCCCCTGACACCTACTGCTGCCTTTTTCTTTTCAGGAATAGTGCCACAGTCGATTCGAAGGAACATCTCCTTCTTTGAACGCATTACCATTGTAGCATTCTCTGAAAGCATGTCAACAAACAACAGCTCATCATCATCCATGAGCTTTGTAGCCTGCGAGGTCTTTCGTGTCACCACAAACTCAGCACCATCCACGAGCTTTATCATGGCTGACTTTGTTCCAAATATAATCTTGTGCTTTTCAACATCCATAAGAGGCGCTATAAATACTATATCCTCCTTACTGCTGTCATAGTTGCTTACATTGTCAATAGGTGTGCCCTTGTCACGGAATTTGCCGTAAGGCAGGTCTAACACCTTGACAAGATGCATGTTTCCGTTGTTTGTGAAAATGCACAGCTTATCTATATTTTTGACCTTTAATATCAGCTTGTTCTCTGCGTCAGCTGTATCTTTGTTTCTATCATAGGTTGAAGTATCTACTGTCTTCACATAGCCGAAGCGATCCATAAGCAGCACTACATCCGATACCTCAAGCTCTTTTTTGACCACAACAGCTTCCTCGAGATTGTCAAGCTCCGTGCGTCTGTCCCTTGCATACTCCTTGCGGAACGCTTTAAGCTCCTTCATAATGACCTTTGCCATGGATGAGCGATGCTCTAAAATATCGCTGTACTCTGCAATCTTTGCCCTGGTCTCCTCGTGCTCCTTAATCAGAGCCTCAATTTCGAGTCCAATCAGCTTGTACAGACGCATTTCAAGGATAGCAGCTGCCTGACGCTCAGTAAAGCAAAGCTGGGCTGCCATGGCTTCTGAAGCCTTTGACTTGAATTTAATTCCCTCTGTCTCTCCGTTTATGAGACATGCCTTTGCCATTTTCTGGTCACGGCTTCCTCTTAATATTTCAATAATCAGATCTATCACGTTACAGGCCTTTATGAGTCCCTGCTGTATTTCTTCTTTCTCCTGCTCCTTTGCAAGAAGTGTCTCATACTTTCTTTTTGCAATCTCATACTGGAAATTGACATGATGCCTTATTATTGGTACAAGACCAAGCGTCTCAGGTCTTCCATTTGCAACGGCCAGCATATTTACACCGAATGTATCCTCCAGCTTTGTCTTTTTATACAAAAGGTTCTTAAGTGCCTCAACATCAGCACCTTTTTTAAGCTCTAAGACAATTCTTATTCCCTCTTTCGATGACTGGTTGGTTATATCCACAATATCCGTTGTCGCTTTTGACTCGACAAGTGAATAGACATCATTTAAGAATTTTCCTATATTGGCACCAATCATTGTGTATGGGATTTCTGTAATGACAAGCTTATCCTTTCCTGCCTTTCCCTTCTCTATTTCGATTCTTCCACGGATTTTTATCTTTCCCTGTCCGGTCTCATATATTGCTGCAAGATCATCCCGATTTGCAACAATGCCTCCTGTCGGAAAATCCGGTCCCTTTATATACTGCATCATCTCGGCTGTGGTGATATCAGGATTTTTCATATAAGCAATCACACCGTCCACCACCTCGCCAAAATTGTGTGGCGGAATGCTTGTCGCCATGCCTACTGCTATACCCTCAGCTCCATTTATCAAAAGGTTCGGCACCTTGACCGGAAGCACCTCTGGCTCTTTTTCTGTCTCGTCGTAGTTTGGAATGAAATCAACCACATTTTTGTCAAGATCAGCAAGGTAGGCTTCCTGTGTGATTTTTTGAAGTCTTGCCTCAGTATAACGCATGGCAGCGGCTCCGTCTCCTTCGATTGAGCCAAAATTACCGTGTCCATCGATAAGCGGCATGCCCTTTTTGAAGTCCTGTGCCAAAACAACCATCGCATCATAGATTGACGAATCACCATGTGGATGATATTTACCCATTGTATCACCGACTATACGCGCACTCTTTCGGTATGGCTTGTCGTACCTGATGCCCAGCTCATGCATATCATAAAGTGTACGCCTTTGTACAGGCTTAAGCCCATCGCGCACATCCGGCAGGGCTCTTGCTATAATGACACTCATCGCATAGTCAATATATGATTTCTGCATCAGCTCCGAATATTCGGTCTGAATTATATTGTTGTCTACATTGTTATCTATATTTCTATCCATGTCTTTCTCCGATTATAAATACTGCTTAACTATTCAGAACCACTGAGAACAAAAAGCAGAAGCGTCATGCTTACACATCCAGCTCCGCGTCATGCGCATGCTCGTATATGAACTCTTTTCTCGGTGGCACATCACTACCCATAAGCAGTGATGTCACATCATTTGCCAGGCGCCCATCCTCTATTTCAATACGCTTTAGCATCCTTGTTGCGGGATTTAGTGTGGTATCCCAGAGCTGATCCGCATCCATCTCTCCAAGCCCCTTATATCTTTGCAACGTAAACTTGCCTGTATGTGTCTTTCTGTACTTGTCAAGCTCCGCATCGTCATACAAATATTTTTCCTCGCCCTTTGACGGAATAGCCTTGTAAAGCGGAGGCATGGCAACATATACATGTCCCTCTAAAATAAGCTCAGGCATAAACCTGAAGAACAGAGTCAAAAGCAGTGTGGAGATATGAGCTCCGTCCACATCGGCATCAGCCATAATGATGATTTTGTCATAGCGAAGCTTTGTTATATCAAAATCATTTCCATACCCTTCCGAAAATCCGCAGCCAAACGCATTTATCATTGTCTTTATTTCAGCGTTTGCCAATACCTTATCAATACTTGCCTTTTCAACATTCAAAATCTTGCCTCGAATCGGCATGATTGCCTGAAACATACGGTTTCTTGCCATCTTTGCCGAGCCTCCGGCCGAATCTCCCTCGACTATAAAAATCTCGCACTTAGAAGCATCCCTGCTCTCACAGTTTGCAAGCTTTCCGTTTGAATCAAAGGAAAACTTCTGCTTTGTGAGCAGATTGGTCTTTGCCTTCTCCTCAGCTTTTCTAATCTTTGCTGCCTTCTCGGCACATGATATTACCGTCTTTAAGACCTCAAGATTCTTGTCAAAATAAAGCGGTACCTCATCATTTGTCACCTTGGCAGTAGCACGGTTTGCATCCTGATTATCAAGCTTTGTCTTTGTCTGACCCTCGAATCTAGGGTCAGGATGCTTTACTGACACTACAGCAGTCATGCCGTTTCTTACATCTGCTCCGTTGAAATTCGCATCCTTGTCCTTTAATATACCAAGCTCTCTGGCATATGAATTTATAATACCTGTAAAGGCTGTCTTAAAACCTGTGATATGCGCTCCACCCTCAGAATTGTATATATTGTTGCAAAAACCTAGAATATTCTCATGGAACTCGCTTGTATACTGAAAAGCCACCTCAACCTTTATATTCTCACTCTCTCCTGTAAAGTAAATGACATCATGCAGCTTTTCTATATTTTTATTCAAATCCTTTACAAAACCGATAATACCCTCAGGCTCATGATACTCAATATGCTCTGTCTCATCGCCTCGTTTGTCCTCGTATATGATGGTAAGCTTCGGATTGAGATACGCTGTCTCCTTCAGTCTGTTCTTTACATCCTCTTCTTTGAATCTCGTCTTCTCAAAAATCTCAGGATCCGGCAGGAAATTAATCCTTGTTCCTGTCTTTTTGGTTTTGCCTAAGGTAGGAAGCAGGCCATTTTCAAGCTCAACAACAGGAACACCCTTTTCATATCTGTCATGGTGGATAAAGCCATCTCTGCATATCTCCACATCCATATATGTGGATAATGCATTTACAACCGACGAACCAACTCCGTGCAGACCTCCACTGGTCTTGTATACAGAATTGTCGAATTTTCCTCCGGCGTGCAGTGTAGAAAATACAACTCGTGCCGCAGATACGCCCTTTGCATGCATACCTACAGGTATTCCACGTCCGTTATCCTCTACCGTACACGAACCATTTTTCTCAAGAGTTACTCTTATGGTATCACAGGCACCTGCGAGATGCTCATCTACTGAGTTGTCCACAATCTCATATATCAGATGGTTTAGTCCCTTGGTTGTGACACTTCCTATATACATACCCGGTCTTTTTCTGACTGCCTCAAGTCCTTCTAAAATTGCTATACTCTTCTCATCGTATGTTTGCTTCTTGGCCATACTTGTCTCCTACTTCTTTAAATTGCGTAATAATTCTATTATCTGCCTTGCCTGCTATCCTTGATATGTGCTAACACCATCGTAGCTATTTTGAATATCATAGCATCATCAAAGGTTCTTATATCAAGCCCTATCGCCTTCTCAATACGCTCAAGTCTGTAAACAAGCGTATTTCTATGCACATAAAGCTGTCTTGCCGTTTCTGAAATGTTCAGATTGTTCTCGAAGAACTTGGAGATTGTAGACATTGCCTCCTCGTCATCAAGTATCTGTGGCACCTCATCACCAAATACCTCACGGATAAACATCTCACACAGACTCATTGGAAGCTGATAAATAAGTCTTCCTATGCCCAGCCTGCCATATGCCATAATTTCCTTTTCCACGTAAAACAGCCTGCCGACCTCAAGCGCCATTTTTGCCTCCTGATAAGACTCTGCAATCTTTGGAAGAATCTCCGTCGGATTGCCATAGCCCACCCGTACCTTAATCATAGCTTCTGCTAGCAGATTGTCAACCAGACTTCCTGCAATAGATGAAAGCTTTTCCTGAAGCTTTGGTGAATCTATGTCCTCAACATCCTTTACCAGCACAGCATTATGTTCATCCATCGCCACCACAAAATCACCGCTTTTGATATCAGCCAGATTCTTTACAAGCTCAACAGCTATCTCATTGCTGTTCTTTCCAGTATCTATAACATATACTACTCGTTTTCTGTTTTCAATATGTAATTTCTTGGCACGATTTATTATATCAGAACCAAGCATATTGCCAAGAAGAATATTCTGAATAAAATTATTTCTGTCATATCGCTCTGACTCACCGAGCACAAGTGTACGAAGCTGACAAACTGCCATCCTGCCTATTACAAGATTCTCACTCGTATACGGACAGAACATTACGAGTACATACTCAAGCTCTGAATCAATTTCAACCGCAAATGCTATTGCACCGTTTTTTTCCCTAACATCCTCTTCGGATACTATAAACTCCTTCACAAAAATGTCGCTATGTTCCGGCTCTTCCACCGTACCTGTCAGATGCTTTCCCTTGGCTGAGTATAAAATCGCATCAAACGAAGTAATATTTTTTATTTCCTCAAGTGATTTTTTCAGTTTCTGATTCGTAATCATATTCTTATCCTCTCATTACTGTTCTGACGCAGGAAAGTAAAAAGCTTCCACAAGTCATAAGCTGTAACCCTGCTATAATTTAACACCATAACTTAACTTTTCAGAACCTCACACACATTCGCAAAAGAAAACCGGGTGTAAATTATACACCCGGTCTGTCAATTTACAACTATTTAATTTTAACGAACTAGTTGGTAATTGTCAATTCAGTTTCTTTATCAAATACATGAATCTTGTTTGGATCAAATGCAAGCTCAATGTGATCACCGTAACGAGCCGGTGTATCTGAATCAACTCTTGCTGACATATTTGCGCCTGCAACTGTGAAGTATAATAATACCTCTGCACCAAGTAACTCATATCCTGTAACATCTGAATCAATCTTGCATGAAGCAAATTTATCAAGCTGCTCTGCTGAATCGTAGATATCCTCAGGTCTGATACCAAATACTACGTTCTTTCCTGCATAACCGCCATCGATAAGCTTCTTAGCCTTTGCCTCTGGAAGCTCAATCTGGTATTTATCGAATTTAAGGAATGCCTTTGCTCCCTCAACAACACACTGAGCATCTATAAAGTTCATCTGTGGTGATCCGATGAATCCTGCAACGAACAGGTTGTTTGGCTGATTGTAAAGCTTCTGTGGGCTGTCTACCTGCATGATAACACCATCTTTAAGAACAACGATTCTTGTTCCAAGTGTCATAGCCTCTGTCTGATCATGTGTAACATAGATGATTGTTGCACCTAATCTGTTATGTAATGAAGAAATCTCAGATCTCATCTGTACACGAAGCTTTGCATCAAGGTTTGATAAAGGCTCATCCATAAGGAATACCTTAGGATTACGAACGATTGCACGACCCATGGCAACTCGCTGTCTCTGTCCACCTGAAAGAGCCTTTGGCTTACGGTCTAATAATTTCTCAAGGTCAAGGATTCTTGCTGCCTCCTCAACTTTTGCCTTAATCTCATCCTTTGGAACTTTTCTAAGCTTAAGTCCAAATGCCATGTTGTCAAATACTGTCATATGTGGGTAAAGAGCGTAGTTCTGGAATACCATTGCGATATCACGATCCTTTGGCTCTACGTCATTCATAACCTTTCCATCGATGATAAGCTCTCCTGAAGAAATCTCCTCAAGACCTGCAATCATACGAAGTGTTGTTGATTTTCCACATCCTGAAGGTCCTACGAAGATGATGAACTCTTTATCTTCTACTTCAAGGTTGAAATCCTTAACTGCCTCAAATCCGTTTGGATAAACTTTGCAAATGTTCTTTAATGATAAACTTGCCATTTAAAAAATACCTCCTAAGTATTATGTACATATATGTAACTGTTCAGTGCCCTGACTGTCTGTTACCTTGTTTCTTTGTATCTTTATAATACAAAACATATCGTCAATTGGCTATAGTCAATCCGCCAAATAATTTAACGTGTTGTTGTCATTATGACGAAACACAGTCTGATATCGAAACAATTACAAGGCAATTACTGCAATAAACGTACTAATTACAGCTTAGAATATCCAAAGCCATTGACCATAGCCTCAATCGGCAGCCCCTTCTTGCAGAATGGACACTCTGTAACAGGATATGTCTGGTAATTTACCACATCATCGTCATCAAACAGCTTATCAATCTTTACTCCATTGACCTCATCTATGGTTGAAAATATAGACGCAACACATGTGACCATACCGCCATAATAGTTGATACACTCCATCGCTCTTCTGATTGTCTCACCTGTTGTGGTAGTTGCCAGAAGAAGTACAACATGCTTGCCATCTATAGCACCCTTATTATTATCTCTGAAAAGCATCTGTCCGTTGTTAATCTCAGGCGATACAACGTAAATTGTCTCGTGCTTATTCACAGACATAAGTCCGTTTCTCTCAATCTCCTGACTTAAGAATGCACCAATCATTTCTGTTCCATCCATACATACGATTGTATCTATATATGAATGATGCGGTACCTTGGTGTAAAGAGCCTTTGCAGCTTCCTTTGCCTCGGACACACGGGTCTTGATGCTTGTCACATCTACATAATAATTAATATGCGAATGACTTGTAGCAAAATGTCCCGGTATAGCATGCAGATTTAAGCCTGCACTCTCCTTTGATTTAAATTTTACAATACGATTTTCCATGATAAGTCCCCCTTTTCATGTAAAGATTAGTTTTAGTTGTAACTATGTACAACTGTATATATGTATATATGTATATATGTATATATGTATTTATATATCTGTTTAATATATCTGTTTAATATATCTATTTAATATATCCATTATTTGTTTATCTCTATATTTTTTTATCATTATACAGCTTCATTTGTGATTAATTAGATCCTGTAGAACCGAATCCACCGGCACCACGCTTCGTATCAGAAAGCTCTGACACCTCATTAAACTCAACAGCCAGATATGGCATAACCACAAGCTGCGCTATACGATCCCCTGGATTAATAGCGCGTGCCTGCGTTCCATCATTGTGAAGAGCCACAATATACTCTCCCCTGTAATCACTGTCACACACACCCACGCAGTTTGCCGGGCGAAGTGCCTGCTTTGCTGCCAGACCGCTTCTGGCAAAGACTGCTCCAAAATATCCGTCAGGAATCTCTATGGAAAGCCCAGTGCCTATCTTTGCTGTCTCATGAGGCTCTATGACAACCTCCTCTGTAATGTCGGCATATAAATCATAGCCTGCTGCATATTCACTTCCCCTTGTAGGGATTTTTGCTGTAGTTGTCAGTTTTTTTATATTTATTTTCATTTTATAATTTCCCTTGATGCTATTTATATATGACTGTCTATAGCCATTTAATACCAAACCTATGTTCTAATTATTCCCACTCAAGACTTGAGTGCTCAATCTTCCTGTCACGAAGCATAAGCTCAGAGACAGCCTCCTTTGCAGGCTTATCCTCAAAAAGCACTCTGTTTACTTCCTCGATAATCGGCATCCTGACATCATATTTCTCTGCAAGGGCAAATGCAGCCTTTGCTGAATAGATACCCTCTACAACCATCTTGACTTCTTTTGTTGCTTCATCCATTGTGTATCCCTGGCCTATAAGCATTCCGGCCTTTCTATTTCGGCTATGACGGCTCTCACATGTAACAATAAGGTCGCCGATACCAGTCAGTCCAAAAAGTGTCTCCGCCTTTGCTCCCATCTCAATCGCAAGCACAGATATTTCTGCAATTCCTCTGGTAATAAGCGCTGCCTTTGTATTATCCCCATAGCCAAGTCCGTCTGCCATGCCTGCTGCAAGTGCTATGACATTCTTGAGGGAGCCTCCCAGCTCCATTCCAAGTACATCAGGACTGGTATACACACGAAATACCTCATTCATAAAAAGATCCTGTACTATCTCAGCGGTCTTCTGTGTCCTTGCTCCTGCAACAACAGTCGTAGGAAGCAGCTGTCCGACCTCCTCTGCATGTGAAGGTCCACACATTACAGCCACATCAGCGCAAGGTATCTCACTCTCTACCACATCAGATATGGTCATAAGAGTGTTTTCTTCAATTCCCTTTGCCACACAGACAATTATCTGCCCATCCTTCACAAAAGGAGCCATCACCTTTGCTGTGCTTCTGGTAAAAACAGACGGTACCGCAAGTACAAGTATATCGTTATTTTTGATTGTTTCCTCTATATCTGTTGTAAAGGTAATGCTATCCGGAAGCTTTACTCCAGGAAGCTTATCAATATGCTCATGCTTTTCTTTAAGCATATCAATCTCGCTCTCCACTATTGACCATATTTCAACATAATGTCCGTTATTTGCAAGCACCAGGGATAATGCTGTTCCCCAGCTTCCTGCACCTATAATACCAACTCTACTCATTTCCTATGCCTCATATTTTATATAATTTATTGTAATCGAAAAACTACTATTTGTATATATCAAAACTGCTCTGTTATTGCATATATCAAAACAGCAATGTTAATTACTTATTAATAAAGATTCTTACTTTGCCTTCTGACCAAATTTATTTTCAGTTCCGCTTAAAAGTCTCTTGATATTGGCTCTGTGTCGCCAGATAGCCATCGCCGTAAAACAAGCAGCAAGTATATCAAACTCGACCGCATAATTGCCACTTACTCCAAGCAGCCCCATATGGTTAAACACAATTGCCTGAATCAGAAACGATATAACAACCAGTATAGAACCAAGCGAGACATATCTTGTTATGGCTACAGCAAGAATAAACAATACCAGGCATATCGGAGCCGCAATCGGACATGCGGCAAGTATTACACCTGATGTACATGCTATTCCCTTTCCTCCCTTAAAATTAAGAAAGAACGGAAAATTGTGTCCAAGCACCGCTCCAAAGCCTGCATAAAGCTCTATGCATTTAACAGCCTGTGGGTATGTATTTCTATATATGAAATAAAATATCAAAACCGCTATGATTGCCTTGAACAAATCACCAAAGAAAGTAACTGCACCAGCCTTCCATCCAAGTGTCCGAAGCGTATTGGTGGTGCCTGAATTACCGCTTCCATGCTCTCTTACATCTATTCCATGTGTCTTACCATAAAAATATCCGGTCTGAAAGGTTCCAAAGAAATACCCTACGACCAATGCTAAAATCCTAGCCAGTATCATTTTACTCATTTTCCTTTCGTTCTCTTGTAATAAACTTAAGTGCAGTTCCCCTGAAACCAAATGTATCCCTGATTCTGTTCTCGAGATATCTGGTATATGAGAAATGCATAAGATTCTTGTCGTTTACAAAGATTACAAAGGTAGGCGGCTTAACAGAAACCTGTGTCACATAGTATATCTTTAGTCTCTTGCCCTTGTCTGTAGGTGGCTGCTGCATGGCAACTGCCTCCGTAACGATCTCATTTAGCACTCCTGTTGCAACACGCATTGAGTTATTTTCTATAACAACATCGATGAGCTCAAATATCTTGTTGAGTCTCTGACCTGATTTTGCCGAAATAAAAAGTATCTCTGCATATGGTATAAAGCTTAATATCTGTCTGATTTTCTCTGTGTGCTGCTTTACGGTATTATTATCCTTTTCAATGGCATCCCATTTATTGACAGCAATGATAATTCCCTTTCCTCTTTCATGGGCAATACCCGCAATTTTAGCATCCTGCTCGGTAACTCCCTCTGTAGCATCTATCACTACAATAACAACATCAGCTCTCTCAACTGCGGAAACTGCACGTATAATACTGTATCGCTCTATATCCTCTTTTATCTTATTCTTACGCCTGAGACCGGCTGTATCGATAAATATATACTCCTTACCATCATATTTTATGGCTGTATCGATAGCATCTCTCGTGGTGCCTGCTATATCTGACACTATTACCCTGTCCTCACGGGCAAGCTTGTTGATAAGTGATGACTTACCTACATTAGGCTTACCTACTATAGCAACCCTCGGTCTGTCATCCTCATCGTCCTGCTTAGATGAATCCGGAAAATGCTTTACAACCTCATCAAGCATATCTCCGAGTCCGAGCATAGAAGCTGCAGATATAGGATGTGGATCACCAATTCCTAAGTTATAAAACTCATACACATCAGTCATATACTTTTCAAAGCTGTCCACCTTATTGACAACCAATACAACCGGCTTGTGTGAACGCCGAAGCATATCCGCCACCTTTGAATCTGAATCAACAAGCCCCTGCTTCACGTCTGTGATAAAAATAATAACATCTGCGGTGTCTATAGCAATCTGTGCCTGCTCTCTCATCTGTGACAGTATCACGTCTCCGGATTCCGGCTCAATACCACCTGTATCAATCATGGTAAAATTGTAATCAAGCCATGATACATCTGCATAGATTCTGTCTCTTGTGACACCCGGAGTGTCCTTTACTATAGATATCCTCTCTCCTGCAAGCGCGTTGAAGAGAGTAGATTTTCCAACATTTGGACGGCCTACGATGGCCACTACTGGTCTGCTCATATACTCTCCTGTTCTAAATTCATATTAGATTATAGATTAATTGTAACTATTCAGAATAATGATAAAATAATAAACAAAACATCTATAACAGAGTAATTATATCACAATACCATTTACAGAGACAACTATTCATATGTCAAAAGTGGTTCTTTTGATGAAATTAATCCATTTTCTTTAAGAACAGCTATCAGATTAGTACAGTTTTCACCCAAACTAATGTTGACCGAATACATCTCAATACCATCGGAACGGGCATCACCAAAATCAGAATACTCCTTTGTCACACCAAGCATATCCAACAGCTCCTCATACCATGTGGCGCCATAGACATTCCAGTTTTTTTCAATCCTGTTTCCCTTTGGCACTGTAAAATTCAGCATAAGATTGTACATATAGCTGTTATCCTTATCCACTCCGTCAAGCATTCTCTGCAAATTATATTCCTGCATCACACCGGCCTCAACATCCTTCTTCACAGCCTCAAAAATATCCGCTGCAACTTTTCCGTTAAAGCTCTCATGCAGCACATCTACATATTTATCATCATACTGCTCTGCCGAGCCATTGATAAAGGTAATACCTGTCGTATCACACTGCATTATGGCATTAATAATATTCTGTGGTTTATTTTCCTCCGCCATAATCGCCTTGCACTGCTTATGTGGATTAAAATCATCGGTTGTATGATATACACGGTTGACCTTTTCTCCATTTTTTAATGTATATGAGATTGTAATATACCAGGAATCATTATATCTCTTTTTAAAATAATCCTTTTTCTGCGCCATAAGTATCTTTTGAGTCTCTAAAATCTTTTCAACATCCTTTCCCTCCAGGTTGATATCAAAATCTATGACTATACTGGCAGAATCAATATCAGCAAGCTTCGGTATATAGTTTTCCTGCACATTTCCGTAAACTGTTATACCTCCAAATACAACTACAACAAACCCACCAAAAGCAATGATTTCCTTAAATAGTGCTTTAGAAAAAATTTTAAAATTCTTCCTTATAATCATCTCTAAAAGTAAGAATGCTATGATTCCAAGCACCACTGCAAGCATCATAATTGCAGGAACGCCAATGCTGATTCTAAGTCCAAGCAGAAGCGACGCTGTAACAGTAGATAAAATCAGTCCTCCAAGACAGCCAAGCACCCATCTGAAAACCGGCTTAAGTTTTGGAATGGCAATAAAGCTTCCTGCATTTTCCAAATCTCTGTGCTTATAAATCTTATAAGAAATAAAGTATATAACTGCCGCCGCGATGACATAGACTACGATAGTATTTGTACCTCTGAAGGTATATTTAATACAGTAATAATCATCCCCTGCTTCCTTCATGCCAGGATGAAATCCTACACGATTGAGAAGCTGCAACATGGGTGCAAACCACGTAACACTTATTTTCCTTACAAATTCCATATATGGAAGCCCGTATGATACATATGTGAGCACATTGGCAATGGCAATAACCGCTCCTCCATACAGCAGATTGACAACCGCATACATCACAGCCACAGAAACAAGCTGTCCCGTAATCATTGCGCACAGACACACCAGGCTGTACATAAAAAACGATATTCCCATTGCAGCAAGCAGATTGATTCCAATATGCACCACCTTAGTATTTCCATATGATATACATATAACAAACGACATAATATACTTAATTATCTGCGGAATCCACATAAACAGCAGTCCTGTCAACACATTGGTCGAAAAAAGCTGACGTCTTGTCACAGGCATCGAGTGAATCATATTACATGCTCTCGAATTATACAGGTAACTGAACATTGCCATGCCTGTAACCAATGCCATGACAAAAATAAAAATCATATCTGCCTCCATGCTGATAGCCGGGGATATTATATCAAGCATATACTTATGCCAGTTTTTGCCATAAATAAACTCTGCATTCTTAAATCTGCTCCACATGGAAAACGGACCGTTGAGTAATAGCACTATTGTATACAGTGTCCAGATTGGCCAGTAAAGCTTTACATTCTTTTGCAGCATTGTTCTATTAATAAATGATATCTTTGACTTCATAGTCCTCTCCTCCCATCTCATAGATAAATATTTCCTCCAGAGTAAGAGGCAGTACATCCACTACCTGCGGACTATCCTTGCCATCTGTAATAGCCTTTACAACAGCATCTGGCTCTCCACGTACTATAACAGTGTATACTCTTCCTATATTTGACATATGAAGCACTTTAAAATCCTGCGGTATCTTAGGCATACCATACGGACACGCAATCTGAATCTTTGAAATATTGCCCTGCAGCTCCGTAAGTGACCGCTCTATTATAATCTTTCCATTATTGAGAATACCTACATGATCACATACATCCTCCAGCTCACGCAGATTATGGGACGATACAACAACTGTGGTATTATTAACAGCTACATCATCAAGCATGATAGACCATATCTGTCTTCTCATAACAGGATCAAGACCATCAACAGGCTCATCGAGTACAATAAGCTTTGGTTTGCAGCACAGTGCAAGCCAGAAGGCAACCTGCTTCTGCATCCCCTTCGAAAGCTTTCTGATATTTCTTTTAACATCTATAGATGGGAAAAACTCCTGCATCCTGTAAAACTGCTTCTCATCAAAATTTGGATACATTCCCTTATAATAATGCATCATATTAATTGTATCAGACTGCAAAAAATAAAACATATCATCCGGTATATAAGCCATCTGTCCTTTAATCCTTGCATTTTCATATACAGGCTCACCATCAATAAACACTTCCCCTGCATCCTGTCTCATTACTCCTGTAATATGCCTGATAAGTGTAGATTTGCCGGCTCCGTTTGGGCCTACAAGTCCATAGACAGCTCCTTTTTCCACGTTCATATTCACACCATCAAGTGCCTTAAAATCGTCAAATTTTTTCACTAAATTATTTATCTGTATCATCATTACCCTCTGTCACAACATCTTCTGTCTGCATATCTTGTGTTACAAATCTGACTAAGTCATCTTCCATGCTCAGCTGCTCTTTCGCATCATCCATTCTTGTTCTCAATTCCTCAACAGGTGTTTCCAACACAAATAACTCTGTCACCACCTGGTCAAAGAGTATTTTCAAATCCCTTGTCAGACTCTGCCTGGCTGTCTTAGCATCAGCAACAAAGGTTCCTTTACCACTTTTAGTATAAAGATAGCCTTCCTCCTCAAGTTCCCTGTATGCTTTTGCGATAGTATTAGGATTGATTGCATACTTGCAGGCAAGTACACGGACAGACGGAAGCTTTTCGTCCTGTTTAATAACATTCATAACAATCATTCGTCTGATGCTTTCCTTAATTTGTTCATAAATAGGCTTTGAATCTCGATAATTTAACTTCATATCGTTCTCCCCGGTTCATATAAGACAGTACAACTGTGACTTTTATATTATCTCAAAAAACCAAAAAACTGTCTGGCAGCATCAGTTCCCGCACAGTGTACTATTCAATGCGATACACCTATTTTAACATATATAGCTTTAGGCGTTTCTTATTATTTCCTTAATAGATTGTGCGAAAATTACTTAAGAAACATAAAAGCTCCAAGATTTCCCCGCTTTCCATGACTTGCTCTGTGCGAAAATAAAAGAGAAGGATTACAACAGGTACATATATTGGTCATGGCAATATTGGCTTCCTGCACTCCTGCCTCCACAAGCACTCTCCTGTTACATTCCCAAAGGTTTAGCTGATATTTGCCATCTCCCTTATAGAGCAGAATATCACTTGCATGAGGATCGTCTGTTGTCGCAAACTCATCCACAAAATGCTCTGCAACATCCTGACTTATCTCATAGCAGTCCTGACATATTGAAGGTCCTATCGCAGCTATAACATCATGTGCCTCGGTACCAAACTCCCTGTTCATAGCAATAAGTGTCTCTTTTCCCATACGATTTACAGTACCTCTCCAGCCTGAATGGCTAAGCCCTATTGCCCTATGTACCGGATCAACAAAATAAAGCGGTACACAATCAGCATAAAATGTGGCAAGCACAACATTTGGCTCATTCGTGATAAGTCCGTCCACATCTGTATATGGTCTCTTTCTTGTCACCCCGATGCCACACTGCTTCTTTCCAACTCTCAAAACATTGGTAGTATGTGTCTGGTCTGTCGTAACAATCTGTCCTGCCTCTGCTCCGATTGCCTCCGCCACTCTTTTATAGTTTTCTAAGACCTTTTCCTCGTCATCTCCACGTGTAAAGCTTAAATTTAAGCTATCAAACATTCCTGTACTGAGGCCACCAATACGCGTTGTAAAGCAATGCTCTATCATAGAAAGCTCATTTAGCTTCTTAAAATGTAACAAAGGAACAACACTTCCGCTTGAAAGGACGTGCTTTTTTAATTCCAGAACATCTTTATCATTCTTTGCAACAAAATCATTTATAGTAATTTCATCAATACCTTTGTGTATGTTTTCAGCCTGTATATTCTTATTAATCTCTGTCTTCATATTTATATCTATTCAATTATATATTGCCGGTAACTATTGCTGTTTATAATTACTATTTATCGTTACTATTTATAGTTACTTCTTATAATTGCCTGCTCCTTATCGGTTTTCATGAAATAGTCTGGTCAAATGTTTATAAATTAACGGTTCAATAATGCCTGTCCAGCACTGCCGAGCCAATAGCTATTGACTGCCCTCAAATGCATTTTTCAACACAGTAACCTCCTCATCATCCACTGCTATCACATCAAATCTGCAGGGCGTCCATTCATTCAGACCATGTGTCATAAGATAATACCTTGCAACTGATATGATTTTTTTCTGTTTGCTGTAGCCAACTGCTTCAAGAGCGCTGCCACAGCCATTATCCCTACGGTATTTCACCTCACAAAAACAGATTGTATCCCCTTCCTTTGCTATTATATCTATCTCTCCAAAGCGGTTTCTGTAATTGCGGGCAAGTACCCTGTATCCCATATTTATTAACTGCTCTGTCGCAAGCTGCTCATATATACTTCCAACACTTCTTTTATTCATAACTGCCTCAAATACTATAAACCTTCACATTATCTTTGATCAATCTTTGCCTTAAGCTTATCCAGATCATTAACAAAAACAAGTATCTCCGCAACAACCTCATACAACTCCGGTGGAATCATATCACCTATTTTAAGCTTAGACAGTGTATCAGCAAGCTTATCGTCCTTATATGTAGGCACATTGCTTTCCTTTGCCCTCTCAATAATCTTGTCAGCTACAGCACCCTTGCCTGTAGCTAGTATTTTGGGTGCTGCTTCTCCCGGCACATACTCTATAGCTACGGCTGTTTTTCCTGTGTCTATTCCATTATTGTTGCGATTATCCTTTTCGCCATGCATACAACTCACCTGTCTTTCTGAAGTAAGCTTTAATCATCTGTGACTATTCGTAAATTATCTTATACACCGCTATGCTCTCATATCAAAGGAATATCTATGTACCTGACCTGTAGGTGGCAAATCCTTTTTAAGAAACCCATCAACAAAATTCATCTGTTTCGAATCACTATTTACATTCAATTCACAATTATAACCCTTATCCTGCAGCCTTTTTTCCAAAACAGGCAGAAATTGCTTTACAAGTGCATATGACTCATCACTATCCAAATAGAAATTAGTTGTCACCTTCTTATGAAACATTTTAATTGACACATCTGTCCCACCGAGATGCTCTAAATCCAAATGTAAAAATGCTGATAATTCTTTGTCCGGATCAGACATGCTTTTCTTATTTGTGTAAACATACAACTGTCCGCTGGCATTTTTTTCGTTCATCCTCAGTGGAACCTGCACGTATGTATATGCCTCGTTTATCTGATTCATAAATTCAATATTTCCACGAATATTATCTGCCAGCGCCTCTGCTTTGGAATTTACAGTTCCTGATGCTTTCAAAATATTTTCCATATTTGTTATCTGTTTTTCAATTTTATCGTACAAGCCATCCAGCTTCTTAGGATTCTTTTCTAAATCATCGGGTTTAATCATCCATTGCTGTTCCAATGCTTCCCTTAACATAATCCTAAATGCATTTCCTGAAAATAAATGCCTCAGAGCATTTGCATTTGCCGGCGTATTTTCCAGCATATTTTTTATATCATTAAGTATTCCAACAACACTGCTGTCCTTTGAATATAAAGAAATATTATTTTCCTGTAAATCCGGAAGCAGTTTCTTAACCTGTTCATTAAGCTCTTCTATCTGCTTATCTGATAAAATACAACCAATAGTATTTGCTGCTGTTTCTACCTTTTTATTAATTATAGCAGTATCTGTTTTCTCCGGTGCCTCTTGTAATTTAACCTGTTCATTGGATATAACTGATTCATTAGACGAAACCGATTCATTAAGCAAAACCGGTTCATTGGATGCAATTGATTCATTAGGTGCAACTGATTCATTCCCCTGCATAAGCATATTATCTATTTTCAGAAAATTATTTAATTTCTGCATTATCTGAATACCCTGTGATTCCCCTGAAACACTGTTTAATGATTCAAATAATTCAGCAATATTAAAATGTTTTTTTGCTATAGGTGCTGATTGATTATCACTCATTATCGCTTCATACTGCTTTAGATCATAGCCTTCATTTGAAATAATAACATTTTCAGAAAGTCCGTCTGTAACAATATTTAGAACATCCCTTGCCTGGGTTACAAGCTTATACATTGATAAATTCTCTGCTGAAAGAGCATTCGGCAGCTCATCTATCAAGCTATCCATAGCAATTGTAATAGCCTGTTTGTCATTGGAATAATTTTCAAACTGAGCTGCATTTACCGGATTAATATCAATTCCAAGTCGTTTTAACTCCACAAGTGTAGTTACATTAATGTCCTTATTGTCCTGTACAAGCTGATACATCTGATTGAGGCTTACCTTATCAATTGACATCTGTTCTTCCATCATCTTGTTCACCATCGACAAATTGTTGCCATCTACCGGTAATCCGGCAGCCTTTAGTGCATCCATCAGCGTGAGGTTGGCTCCTTCACCATCAACTGTATATGGTTTTATTTCTATAGTGCCTCCATCATTATTTTTCACCTGAAAAAAAACTGACTGTCCCTGTTCAAATGAAAACTTTCCTGCAAGCCGTGCTAAAATCTGCTGCCCATTTGACAAGGCAAGCTTCACCTGATTACCGTGAACACTGCTTACTGTTCCCTCAAATATCATTCCTCTGGACATTTCATTCAAAGAAGATACCAGTTTCTCAACGCCCTTTGCTCCTGTCATAGGCTCACCATTTGCCACTGAATTATTATATTGACTTACCAAATTTGATATCTGCATAGCATCACCCTAATATAGTATCGTTTATGTTTAAGTATACATTTATAAATTGTATCATTTATTGGTATTTCTGTCACTATATTACTGTTCACACCACAGTGTAACCGGCAACAATTTCTTTCTTTCAAAACTCAGGTAAATTCCACCATATTCTTCCTATACCACTTTGGACAGAGATTACGCTGACACTGTGGATTGAACCGTTCCTTTATATCAGTGTACTCAAAATACACCTTCCATAACTGTTCAAAATTATCTGTCTTCCCCGGCACACTTCTCTCAAGCTGCTTAAATTCACTTTCATTGATATAAAAACACTCCTTAAGCCTCGGGTGAACCACTGCATACCTTCTTCTCACATCATAGATCACAAAATTCTCTCCTGGATACCTATCCACAAAATGCCACATAACAACCGGTATCAAATCACATTTTGGCTCAAACTGTGCCATCAGATAGTTTCCATTATCATTGAAACGAATAAAGCCTCTTATCTTGTCAGCTTCTTTATTTACCTTTCTTGAAAGCTCAAATACCTCCATAACATATTTATCGGTCATGTGCTCCATAATCCTTTGCCCAACCTTAAATGCTCTGACAAGAAATCCAAGCACTATTGTTGCTCTATTATCAGAATAATGGCACAAAGCATCAAATACAATCTCATATATCTTAAAACCAAGCTTCTTTTGAATTGTCAAAATTGTCTTTTGTACCTTTACCTCATCTGTTTCAATATCTATCATCTTTGAAAAAAGTGTATAGTTTCCTCCAATGCCTATCTCAATAGAAATATTGTCCCGGTATACTTCGTGATTTTCTTTTTGGATTTGGTTTTTATATACAAAAGCATCATAAATAGCGCTAAAAATCCCATTTATATTGTTATCGCATCTCAATATTATATTATCCATGCATACTTCTCCTTGTAAGTTTACAAAAATATTAGTAATTATCCGGATATAAAATCAAATATACTCATCTGCTCATATGTGCATGATTTATTGTCAGCTAAAAGCATTGTATCCGGTCTTTCGTTATATATAAGGTGCCTTGTAATATAGCTTTCCTCAAGCTTTGTATTATACATCATACGACCATCACAGGTGATAAAGTACAGTGCTCTTTTGAGCACGACCCCCATCTTCTTCAAATCATTAAACGAAAGCTTTGCATACTTTCTGGCTTTTATAATCCGCCTGACACTGTTAGTGCCTATGCCCGGAACCCTGAGAAGTGTATAATAATCTGCAGTCATAATCTCTACCGGAAAACACTCCAGATGACTTACAGCCCACTGACACTTTGGATCAATATAATCGTTAAAGCTCTGATTATCCTCCGACAAAAGCTCTCCCGCCTTAAACCCATAAAATCTCATAAGAAAGTCTGCCTGATAAAGCCTATGCTCTCTCCTTAGCTGTGGTGGCTGCCCGATACCCGGCAATGACTCATCCATATTGACATTCACAAAAGCCGAGTAAAATACTCTCTTCATATCAAACCTGTTGTACATTGCCTCTGCTACTGATATAATCTGATAATCACTCTCTCCGGTTGCTCCCACAATCATCTGTGTACTCTGCCCAGCCGGCACATAATATCTGTCCGGTCTTTTGATACTTAAGCTTGATTCCCAGCTTTTTTCAGCAAGCCTATCTGCCTTCTCACAATCTGAAGTAACCCGAAGCCTTCTGTGATACTCTGACAATCTTGCAGCGCTATCCTTTATTTCGTCCATCTGCTCATAATATGTATGCTCATCGATATACATACGGTTTTTCATACTGCTATTACCATGATACATCCGGCTGTCCTTTATACCATTTTGAATAAATCTCATAGGTATAAGAATGTTCTTACGCACCTTATTCGGAGCAACTGCCCTAAGCCCATCCGCGGTAGGCAGCTCAAGATTAATGCTCATTCTATCACAAAGATATCCAATCATCTCAAGTATCTCGGATGAAGCGCCCGGAATACCCTTGATGTGTATATACCCATTGAAATGATATTTGTTTCTCAAAAGAAAAAGTGTATTATATAAAAGCTGCATGGTATGCTCAGGAGATTTTATAATACCGGAGCTTAAGAAAAGTCCTTCTATATAATTGCGTCTGTAAAACTCAATGGTGAGCTTACATACCTCCTCAGGCGTAAATGTCACTCTTTCAACATCATTGCTACATCTGTTGATACAGTACTTGCAATCATAAATACATTCATTTGTAAAAAGTATCTTTAGAAGCGATATGCACCTGCCATCAGCCGTAAAAGAATGACATATCCCGCTGGCAAATGCACTCCCCATATCCTTTCCATTGCCCAAACGAGATGTACCACTGGAAGTACATGCAACATCAAACTTCGCCGCATCAGACAGAATCTTAAGTTTTTCCATAATATCAGCATTGACTGACGTTAACATAATGCCTCCTTATAATAATCGAACATCTGTTTGTATTATATAACATATGTTCGAGAAAATCAAGTGGTATTTTATGGAGAAAATATCGCGATAATCATAACTGTTACTTCATAACAATTTTTCTTTTAAGTTAACAAAAATGTCAAATCACTTTCGGCAATACTTAATATTTCCATAGATTTCAAAAATAAAAAACCATAGATATCTTAAACGAATTAAGATACTATGGTTTTATATTTATCATCAATATGTTTGTTCGTAATTATTCAGTTGCAAAAATATGCCATAGCCTTTATCATCATACTTTATATCCACTTGAAATAAGATTCTTAAAAGCTGCAATTTGACATAATTTATCCTAATTTAGTCTTGAAAAAATCGATTATCCTATCCCACAGCTCATCCTGGAAAAACTGCAGATCAGCATGGTCAGCTCCTTCCAATGCAATCAAATCAGCGTCACACCCATTTTCAATAAGCTTATCGTAAAGCTCCTCGCTCTGTTCAAATGAAACTGTCTGATCATTTATACCATGGATAATCAAAAATGGTGGTGCATCCTTCGTCACCTTGGATACCGGTGAACTGTTGTATGCATCCTTGATATTTCTCATAATATTATATCCGAGTAAAAGCGACTCCATAGATGCTGCGCTCTCCTCGGCATCTTTATACTTAAATGTGCTAAGGTTAGTCGGTGGATACCATGGACATGCTGCCTGAATACTGCTTGATTCCTCAAGATAGTCCCCGACATCATGATTCTTATCATGATCCAATGCTGCCATACACGTCAAAAATCCTCCGGCTGATTCTCCCATCGCACCAAAATGTTCCTTGTCAATTCTGTATCTATCTGCATGTGCCTTCAAATACCTGATTGCAGCCTTCACATCCTCTATCTGCATAGGATAGCAGCCCTCATTTGATGTGCGATATTCCACACTGCAAACAACAAAACCCTGATGAGCAAGCGTGCTAAGATATGATAGATGTGCTGACTTATCCATCCTCATCCATGCACCACCGCATATCCATACTATACAAGGATAACGCTTGTCAGACATATCTTCCGGATATATTAAATCGAGTTTTAAATCTCTGCGACAGTGATCATACCACGAATCCACCTGCGCATATGTAATATCAGATACCTGCACATATTGTGGCTTCGTCACATTAATCTTAAGCTTTTCCTTCATTTAAAATCCTCCTTACATTTATAATCCATTTTGAAATACAAAATTAATATCATTTAAAATAAATACTTTATGCCCATTATAATACATCTCTTTTCATTTTTATACATAAAAAAACCTTGAAACAACTATCTTGCTTCAAGGTTTAATAACAGGGGATGAGAGAATCGAACTCCCGCTAAAAGTTTTGGAGACTTCTGTCATACCATTTGACCAATCCCCTATATTTAGATACTATATCAAATATAGAAAACGAACGCAATAGGAATTACGTCTTATTTTTAATGTACCTTCAAAACTTCATACAAATTTGATTTGTTTTTCTGTAATCCACACCGAAAAACTCATCTCGATTCCGCTTCGCTTCATCTCGATGGATTTGCTTCGCATATCTGCGTCCAATTTAATCCAGATTTATGCAGACACCTCTGCAAAATCCGTATTTCATTGTACTTGTTTTTCTCCGTTATTAACCAGATTAAGCCCTCGACCTATTAGTAACAGTCAGCTCCACATGTTGCCATGCTTCCACCTCTGCCCTATCTACCTTGTAGTCTTCAAGGGGTCTTACTCCTT